>NZ_JAAEJV010000022.1 GCF_015356785.1 Candidatus Neptunochlamydia vexilliferae
AGGAGCATCATTCCCAATAGGGAAGGGCGACGAAGAAGCTTAATTTGGCAAAGTCGCAGCCAGTCAACTTGTAACATTTATTTCTTGACGGGCCCTTAGCTCCCGCCATCTTAGCTTGCTTCACTCTTAAATTTCAACGGCTTTCCAAAATCCGGTTTCCAAGACCCCCTTCCCCAGAACCTAGAATCCTACAACCAAAAACCTCAGAACTTCCGGGCACACAAAACGCCGCGGACGTCGTCGTTGCCGACGTGGTGGTAGACACGGAGCCCGCCCGCGGCGAAGCCCCCTATCGCCACCGGATCTCCATCCATATCGACCTCTAGACACCGCGTAAAGGTCCATTCAGGCTTTTCTGGCAACAGATACTCCTTCTTCTCCTTTTGGTGGAGAAGGACAGCGATTGCAGCATCTAGGGCATGGGGAAGGGTGTATCCTTTGGAGGCATATTTTCCAACGATTTGCTTTTGATCGCTATAGCTTGTATTTCGGGTCCCGTCTAGGATGTTTTTGCTCATGAGGGTCCAGTGAGGGGTGGTCCCTTTTGTGCCCACTGCATTTTTAACATAGTCGGGATATTCAGCATACTTCCCGAAGAGCTTCGGAAGGTTATCGAGGATCAGCTTAACGCCTTTGACCGCTTCAGGGATCCAGACGAGGAGGTGGGTGTCACGGACTTTGCCCGAGTAGCCTTCGACTTTGAAGGGGGTGGGTGCGCTTAAGATTTGTTCGATGTTGGAAGGGAGGGGCGCTTCTTTTCCTTTGATGCAGCCGGAGCCGAAGTGTTTTTCCCAGATGGCTTTGCCATAGGCGATGGAGGGGAGCTGGGGTGTGGAGCTAGTGGAACTTGAGCTGGAGGAGCTGGCAATGGGAGGGGTTTGTTTGAGGGTGGCGATTTCTTTTTTGAGGGTGAGGACTTCGAGGGTGAGATGGGCGATGTGATTGGGGATTTCTTTGGGGTCTTTGAGGATTTTTTTGAGGGCGTAGGTGTAGAGGAGGGGTTTTTGTTCTGAGAGGGTGAGGAGCTGTTTGTAGAGTCTCTTGGTTTGGTTGGTTTTTTTGTGTTTGTCGATGAGGGTGAGGTAGGTGAGGGGAAGGCGGGGGTCTTGTGGGGCGAGCTTTTGGGCTTGGGTGTAGGAGCTGTTGGCTTCTTTGATTTTTTTCTGGCTGTAGGCGCTGGAGAAGTGGGCGAGGTGGAGGTGGAGTTTTTTGGTGTCGTTATAGAGGGGGAGGAGGCGGTCGTAGATGAGGGTGGCTGTGGGGTTGAAGGTGAGGGCTTTTTCGTAGTAGGAGATGGCTTTTTGGTCGTTGGTTTGTTTTTCGGCGAGGCTGATGAGGTATTTGAAGGCTTTTTGTTTTTGGTGGGTGGCTTGGTAGTAGCGGATGAGGAGCTGTTCGATTTGGGGATTTTGGGTAAAGGGGGCGAGGGCTTTTTCGATTTGGGGTTTGAGGTTTTGGTTGGGGTTTTCTTTGGATTTGAGGTAGGCATGGACGAGGGTGACGAAGGCGGCTTTTTTGGGTTGGTCGCTTTTTTGGTAAATATCGATGAGGAATGCGTAGTCTTCGCTTCTTTCTGTATAGAGAAGGGCTTGTTTGTACTGTTTGAGGGCTTGTTTGAGTTCGTTTTGACTGGCAAAGTTTTGGGCGATCTGGATGAAGGCGTTGGCGATTTGGGTGTTTTGTTTGATGGTTTTTCCGGTGAGGGACGCGGGAAGGGGGATGGGGAACTTTTGGGCGAGGGTTTCGGCGCGGTTTTTGAGGGCGCGGTTGGGGCGGAGGTCTTCTTTTTTGAGGGACTTGCGGGTCAAGGGGCAGGTGGAGCTGTTTTTGAGATGCATCTCGATGGCTTCTCTTTCGAAGGTGTGGCCATCGTTGGTGATGACAGGGTCTTTGAAGAGATCGAGGGTGAGGGGACAGAGAAGATCATCGGGATAGTCGGCTTCTTTTTGGGAAAGAAGGAGGGCTTTAAGATGGGAAATCCCCTGCCGAATGAGGGGGAGGAGACTCTGCGAGGAGTTGGAGCTGGAGGAAGCGGCGCTACTTTGGGTGGGGAAAAGGACTTCATGGGGCTGTCCTTCCTTTTCAACAACATGGGGGATCTCCCCTTTTCTAAGGAGGGCTTTGATCTGCTTTTTGGGGGTTTGGTTGCTGCTGCTGGATGAGGTGGACACCACCAGATTGAAGGTTTTTTGGAGGTTGGGGCTGGAGACTTCGACCTCTATTTCTTTTCCACTTCGGAATGACAGCTGGTACTTAGGGGTAAAGTAGGTGGCAAAGGGGACGGGATTGGAATTTGACAAAATAGATTGGCTCATAATGGCTCTCCTTAATTAAAAATAAAACACATGTTTTATTCTGAAAGAATTTTTGTAAAGGAAAAAGATTGACAAATAGCTTTTTCTTAAGTATCACGTAGCCTATGGAAACATTCTCTCAGGCTTATGTACAAGCAGATTTTTTCGGGAAGTTGATCTTCTTTGCCCTCTTCCTCCTTTCTTGTGGCTGCTGGGTTTTTGCAATCCAAAAGTTTTTGCTTCTTAAAAGGGTGAAACTCTCAGCAAAACACTTTCAGAAAATTGCCGCAATGCGGAAGGAAGAAATTCTAAATGTCAATGCGCAATCGAAAAGCCCTTTTGCAGTTTTATACAACGTTTTGAAGGAAAAAACGCTTGCGATCCTTGATAAAAACCGCTTTTTTTCGGGAGAAAATCCGAACTACCTCTCCAATGCTGATGTGGAGTTTCTCGACTCTCATCTGCATGCCGCGATTACAAAAGAGCGGGAAAGGATTGAGCGAAACTTTTTTGTTCTCCCGATGGCTACAACACTCGCCCCTTTCTTAGGTCTTCTGGGAACGGTTTGGGGAATTTTAATTACGTTTGGGGAGATGCAAGCAGGTCATGCGATCACCTCGAATAGCGCCGTTTTAGGGGGGCTTTCAACAGCTCTTACAACAACGGTTTTGGGGCTTTTAGTCGCTATTCCAACCCTCGTTGCCTATAGCTACTTAAAAAATGCAAGTCGCCGCTTTGCGATAGAGATGGTCGATTTCAGCCATTTCCTCCTTTCAACAGTGGAACTTCAATACCGGAAAGTCGATGTCGATCCGTAAAACCCTTTCGATGATTCATTCGGAGGAGGAGGTAAAAACAGATATCAATCTGACTCCCCTTATCGATGTGGTTTTTGTTGTTTTGATCCTCTTTATTTTGGTCGCTCCCCTTTTGGATATCGACCGGGTCGATTTAGCCCCTGCGGGAGGGGTCAAGAAAATGGAGATGGCCCCTTTTCAAGAAACGAGTCCGGTTCAAATCCATGTCTATGATGACAACTCTATTTGGCTCAACGGAAACCCTTTAACAATAGAGGAGCTTGCAACCTACTTAAGGGATGCTTACGCTGTAAACCCAGGGACGCGCCCTCAAGTTTACCATGATCGAAAGGCCTATTTTGGCACCTACCAGGCGGTAAAAAATGTGGTTGAGGCGGCTGGCTATCCCTCTCTTGATGTGATTTTAAAGCCGGGGTGAAAATGAACCGCCGACTCATTGTGATTTCCTCGTGCGTGGTCGCTTTCCACCTCTTTGTCTTCTTCTTTAACTTCGGGAAGGGGCGAGAAATCTCTGCTCCAAAACAATCGATGATCGTCCATACCTATGCACCGCCACCTCCTCCAAAGCCTAAACCACAGCGCAAACCTGCTCCTCGCCCTAGGAAAAAAGTGGGTCTAAATGCGGTTAAAGAGGCGCTCTCGAAGATTGAACTGCAAGCTCCTCCAGAGGTGAACCTGACCCTGCCCCAAAATATTGCTTCGCTCCAGATCGATCAGCCGGAAAAAGAGGAGTCGCAAGATTATTTGCTCCTTTTGGCCCATTTTCTAAAAAGAGCTCTTGAACTTCCAACGTATGGTGAGGTAAAATTGGAGCTAACAGTCGGGAAAAAGGGACAGGTGCTCAAAGTTCACGTTCTGCAAGCGGTTTCTGAAAAGAATCGGCGCTATTTAGAACGAAAACTTCCTCAGCTCGTCCTCCCCCCTTTTAATGAGGAATTGAAAAACGAAAACATTCATACGTTTACCCTTACATTTTGCAATCAAGCTTAGTCTTCTTCTCATGTTAACGCTCTATGGAGAAGAAAAAGAGCTTGTCATTCCGCTAGCGACACGAAGCTTTTTGTCTTCGGTCTACCTGAATTCCCCATTAAACAAAGAGCTTTCAGATGTTTTAGCTTTCGATCTTAATAATAATGGATCGACCTATATCACCGATCAAGAGACGAGTGATTTTCGAGTTGACATTGAAAAAATGGGGAAGAGTTTTCGAGCGGTTGTTTCCCTTGCCAGAAAAGAGATGACAAAATCGTTTGGTCCTTACCGGCTTTCGGGAAATTTTGCTTCCGATCGGCGGGTCATTCATCAGTTTTCTGATGAGGTTACCGCGCTTGTTTCGGGAAAAGCTGGGATTGCTTCGTCAAGGATCTTGTATGCACTGCAGGTCCCCGAAGGGACCCAGTGGAAGTCTGAAATTTGGGAAGCCGACTATGATGGAAAAAATAAAAGGCAGATCACTCGAGAAAAAAGTTACTGCATTACCCCCACTTTTTTTCCTTGTGAAGGGGCCTTTACCGATAATAAATTTCTCTATGTCAACTATAAAAATGGGCAGCCTAAAATCTATATTTCCTCTTTTGATAAGGCGCAAGGGACCCCACTTGTTTCGCTAAGAGGGAACCAGCTCCTTCCGGCGATCTCTAAAAAAGGGGACATGATGGCCTTTATTTCCGATGCTAGTGGGCGGGCAGATCTTTTTGTTCAACCTTTCAATCGGACTTATGGCCCGATGGGCAAACCGATTCAAGCGTTTTCTTTCCCTCGATCGGTGCAAGCCTCACCTACGTTTCGCCCTGATGGAAAAAAAATCGCTTTTGTCTCTGATAAAAATGGAACGCCCCGAATTTTTCTGATCAATACCCCTTCTCCAGGGAGACGACTGAAGCCCCGCCCTTTATGCATCACGAAAAAATACCGTCATAATACCTGTCCTTCATGGTCTCCTGATGGCACAAAATTAGCCTATAGTGCTATAGTTGACGGAACGAGGCAGATCATGGTATACGACTTTCTGACGAAAGAAGAGATCCAGTTGACCGCAGGGAAAAGCCATAAGGAAAACCCGAGTTGGTCCCCCAATAGCTTGCATATTGTTTATAATACGGTTGATCCTTCTTCTTCGGAGCTATTTATTATTAATTTAAAACAAAAAGAATCGTTACAAATTACCAGTGGATCTGGAAAAAAACATTACCCCGCGTGGGAACCAATAAGAGGCCCTGAATGAACCTACCCATAAAGTCTATCATTTTTCCTTTCCCTCTTTTCTGCACCTTTTTACGGCTCTATTTTTCACCCTTATCTTTCGGACAATGTGTTCAAATAGAGCCGCAAAAATTTGCTAGAAAATTTTGGAAAACTAAAAACAATTTACTTTATGGATAGGTTCACATGAAAAAATTATCTTGGATACTTGCAGCACTTCTCCTGTCTAGTTGTCAAAACAATTCCAATACAGTCTGGGAAGACACAAAAACCGTGGGGAGATACCTCCACAGGAAAGGGCAACTTTTGTGGAAAGATGATGTTGACTCTCGGATGATCGAGTCAGCCGATGAGTTTGCTGGCCCCCAAGAAGAGGAGTATATTCCTCTAAAGGATGCTGACCTGAAAACGCAATTCGCTGACCTCAGCGTTCCTCAACCTAAAGCGGTCCCAGGAGCAATTGGAAGTCCGGTCCCAAGCATCGAGAAATTCGTCAAGCCAGCAGCCCACCTCGCCGACCTTTTCCAAAACCTCTACTTTAATACCGACGAGCATGTTCTCCGTTCAAGAGGAGACTACACGGTGATTGAAAATATCGCCGCCCACATGAAGAAAAACTCTGGTCTCTATGTTTTTGTAGCAGGACACTGTGATGAAAGGGCATCGGAAGCTTATAACTTAGCGCTCGGAACAAGACGGGCTAACTCGATCCGCAACCTCCTTGTCAAGCGTGGGGTCAACCCGAATCATATCTACACGATCTCTTTTGGAAAGGAGATGCCAGCAGACCTCGGTCATACCGCGGAATCTTGGGCAAAAAATCGACGGGTAGAGTTTAAGATCTTCGATAAAAAAGGTAAAAAATGAAAAAGCTAGTCGTTTTTCTTCCCATTTTCCTCTGCACAGCTTGTGGCTCGATGAGCTCCTCGAAAGGACAGCAACACCAAATGGAGCTCAGCCTCCATAAGGTGCGAACCGAAGTGGAGGAGATTAAGCATGACCTCAATACCTCTGAAATCGAACACCATATCATCGAAGGGAAGCTGATCGACCAAGAACAGACGATCGCCACTCTTAAAAAGCAGGTCGCGGAGCTGAAGTCGGGAAAACTCGACTCGTTTGTCGAAGAGCTTCAAACCCTCGATAGAAAACTCCAGCAAATCTCGAAAAAGCAAGAAAAAATTGTGACCGACATCCGGCAGCTCAGCACCCACGCCAATGATACGACCACCGCCCTCTCCCAGTATAAGGACAAAATCGCTCAGTTTGAAAAGGCAATCCACGCTCAAAACGAGCAACTCAAACAAATTTCTCAGATCAAAGACGGGATCTCCAAGCTAACCATATCCCCTAAGACCTACACGGTCCGCCCCGGCGATTCCCTAGAGAAAATTGCCCGCACCCATGGAACCACCGTCGAGACGCTCAAGGAACATAACCAAATGGACTCCGACCTGATCGTTGTCGATCAGGTGCTTCAGCTGCCATAACAACGAGCTTATAGTAAAACATTTCAGTTCGTTTTTTCTTTGACAAAAAAAATTTGAGAAGCTCATCTTCGTTCGAAACTTAAAATTGAACAACTCCTCGTCTATAAGCCAAGGGGTTGGGTTAGGGTTCGATAAAATCGACTGTATTAAAAGCTTTTAGACTGAAAACAGGCTGCTTAAAGCATTTAAAGGCTGAAGCTTTTAATCGAAATGTCGCTTTGCGACAAATTTAAACTTTACTCCGCCTTGAAGGCGGGGTTTTTGAACCATCCCCGAAGGGGACAATAAAGGAATCCAATATGTCTTGTAATTAATATTCTACTATTCCATCTTCTAATCCACTATCTATTAACAAAGCTTATCAGCAATCAATTCCGTGCGCAGTTTATATAAAATTTGAGATGGGAAATGCTGCTTCCGGAACAGATGTGGGAATAAACCAACCTCCCGTACCTCAAAAAACAATAACTGCCATTTGTTCTTACAAATCTGAACTACATTCAGAAAATCCATTTACTGCTAAATCTATCTACATCAATAGACCTGGTGACCATTTAATAATCACACCTGAAGAAGCTTTTTCTGAAGAACAAGCAAATACGTTATGGCAAACGATATCTAAATTCCAAGCTTCAGCTAAACTAGATTTCAATAAACGAACTGTAACTATTATTTCATCCATTTAACACAGAAAATAGTCTTGAAAACTAAAGCTTTCTCAAACTTAGGTAGATGAAAAAAGTCTGATCCAGTAACCCCGGAGTGCTACCTACTGTCAAGTCCTGGGTGTGATTAAAATCCGTACTCTATGAAACCCCTTGGAAGCGGCTGGGGCATTTTCCTGAGAAAAGGCTAATAGGTGTTTGTCAAATTTTCTAATAAGCTGGCCAAATCTGGTAGAAAACTTCCCGAAAGAAAGAGGGTTTTCATAGAGTACGGATTTTAATCACACCCGTCAAGTCCTTGTTGACTTGACATTAGGTCATACTCCGAGGTAAAATCGTGGTAAGGAAATTATTTACAGGTAGGACATGGCACAGAAAAAACGGATCCTTTTAATTGAAGATGAAGAAGATATCGCAGCACTGATCAAGCTGCAGGCTGACCTTTCGGGTTATAAACTCCATGTTGAGGTCGATGGGATCAATGGCTACAGAGCTGTTGAGAGGGAAAAGCCCGATCTTGTCATTGTCGATGTGATGCTTCCCGGGCAAAATGGATTCGATATCTGCCGAAAAATTAAGAGCAATCCAGAGCTCAAAAATATTCCGGTCATTATTTTAAGTGCCAAAGGAGAGGAGCTGGATGTTGTTTTAGGTCTCGAGCTTGGCGCCGATGACTATGTGGCGAAGCCTTTCTCACCAAAAATTCTTTTTTCCCGCATCAAAGCAATCTTACGTCGCGGTAAAGAACCTGAAAAAATGCAAAAACTTTTGGTTTTTGGGGAGTTTGCCTTGGATGTCACCCGCTATATGCTTAAAAAAGATGGAGAGGCTATCACCATCACCCTCTCTGAGTTTGGAATCCTTAAACGTCTTGTGACGAATCAAGGAAAGGTGCTCACGCGCAATCAACTCTTAGACGATGTCCATAACGATGATGCCTTTATCGTGGATCGGAATATCGATGTCCATATCGCTGCTTTGAGGAAAAAACTAGGGCCTAACTTTAACTGGATCGAGACGGTTCGTGGGGTCGGCTACCGCCTCCGTGAAGAACCTGTTGCGGTCAAGTGAACAAAATAGAGAGAAGCTCTTTTCGAGCGATCCTTAGTGTCCTTTTCTTGGATAATTTGGGGCTCGTTGTTGTTTACCCGATTTTTACCCCTCTTGTCCTGAAACCGATCTACTCCCTTCTTCCCCCCGATTACCCCCTTTCTATTCGGCTGATTTTACTGGGGGTTTTGATCGCTGCTTTTCCCTTTGCTCAATTTATTGCAGGCCCTTTTATCGGCCACATCGCCGACACAAAAGGGAGGCGGTTTGGCTTGACCTTGGCTCTATTAGGAGAGACGATCGGTTTTTTAATGACGGGGATTGCAATCCACTTGATGAATTACCCTCTTCTCTTTTTTAGCCGCCTCTTCACCGGGTTTTTTGCGGGAAATTTAACGATCTGCCTTTGCGCAATTTCTGATATGAGTCCCAACCCTCAAACCCGCTCAAAAAATTTTGGGATCGTCTCAAGTGTGATCGGAATTAGCTTTGTTGCCGCAATTGTCCTTGGGGGAACGTTATCCAATGATGCCGTTGATAGTTTTTTTAGCTCTGCTTTCCCCTTTTGGGCAATGACTCTCTTTTCTCTTATCAATATTGGGATTGTCAAACTGAAGTTTACTGAAACGCATGTGGCTTGCAAAGCTAACTGTCACTACTTTCGGGAGCAAATTGGTGAGCTCTTGCAGGTTTTTAAAAACAAACACCTCAAGTATCTCTATTTTCTCTTCTTTTTCTTTATGCTGGGATGGGTGGTCTCCCTGCAGTTCCTCTCTACCTTCTTGATTGAACATTTTATAGGGACAAAGCTTGCAATTACCTTGACCTTCATTGGGGTCGGGGTTGCGTGGTGTGTAGGCAATATGGTTATCAATCGCTTCTTTGTGTCTCGCTTCAAAGTGGGGAAAATCCTCTTTTATTCCCTTTTACTCTCCACTGTTAGTCTTTTTGCCGCTTCTGAAGTCAGACACTTCTTTCTCTTTGTCCACTTTATCATCTTTGCTGGCCTTGCAGCATCTCTTGCTTGGACCAACTGCCTAGCGCTGATTTCAGCCAAGGCTCCCCCTCACCTTCAAGGTAAACTCCTGGGATTCAACCAGTCGGTTGCTACGATTTCGATGGTTTTTGCTCCCCTCTTCGGAGGCATGGTGGGTGAATTCGATATTCGAACAATTTATCTCTTCGCAAGTCTTTCTTTATTAATATCGATGATCTTTTCAATTAGATATAAAACAAAAACCCCCTTCTAATTCATTTATAAATGTGATAATTCTAAGAATAGACAGAAGATCTGTGTAAAAAAACTACAAATGTCTTAGGAAGAGGTCATTAACCTCAGATTTGGGTTTAGTTTGCTTAGCTCCAGAGAGAGTTTTGCTTAAATTTTCTTCTTTTTGATCGAAGGTAAGGGTCTAAGTGGCCCTTTCCGAGATCAAAAAGAAGAAAAGAAAACTAAAATCCCCTGGGACTGAGTGAAATAAACCCAAAACTGAGGTTATTATGATTAGGAAATCCTCGATTCTCGTTTTAGGCGCTACTGCATTGCTTATCGCTGGGTGTGAATCAAATACAGGAACAGGGGTCCTTGTTGGTGGTGTGGGTGGTGCTGCTATCGGAGGAATCGCTGGTGGGGGAACAGGAGCTGTTATTGGAGCAGCTTCAGGTGTGATCGTTGGAGGGCTGATTGGAGCGTACCTCGACAACCAAGAGCAAAAGAACTTAAAAGAGCAAAGCCCTCAAACGTACCGACGTGTTGATAATGGTGAGAAGCTCAGTGTCAACGATGTGATCAACCTGTCTAAAGCAGACATTGATGATGATAAGATCATTGGACTGATTCAGAAAACAAACAGTCACTATACGCTTAACGGTTATCAAATCGACAAGCTGCGTGATGCAGGTGTTTCTGAGCGCGTTATCAACTACATGATGTATAACACCTAGGAAACCCTTGCGCAACTCATTTGAGCAAACTGAAATGATCTTTTTTGCTAAAAAACCTCAATATCATTCAGTCAAAGCAGTTATACAAGAGCCTCAAGAAAAAGATTGGGGTTTGTCCAAACAAACCCCAAATTTTTTCAAGAGTGGAATAGTTCTTGATTGAACCTCCCTCACCAAAGGAGAAGGATTCTTGCTTCATAGACCCTCTTATGAGATGTCTCCACAAGCTTTTAATGTCCGATTGTCTCAGCCTAGACAGTCACTTGGCTATCGTGACGTTCTTAAGTTTAGCATAATAGCGAAATTCATCCAATCCTTAAAGTGCTTGGTTTTATTTCGCCGACCTGATAAAAGTAGATTTTTAGAATAAGCCCTGCATACTTGGATGAGCGTGAATGAGATAAAAAGTCATACCTTCTGGCGATTTAACCGGGAAGGATTTCACAAAAATGTCGAGTCTCACTGCTCTGCTGCCCTCAAACGGTTCAAGAAAATCATCCGCTCTTATGTTTTTTTTCACCTCTTTTTCCTTGGACTTCTTGCTGCTGAAGTGACCGCATTTTTCTTCTTTTTAACCCTCCTTTTTCAAACATCGCTCGTGGCTTTTTCTCTCGCTGCCATTCTCTTAACAGGGTTTGCCTATCTGATTCTTCTTTTCTACTTTCAAACGAAAAAACCGGAACAATTCCTCGAGCTTCGCAACTTTTTTATGCTCCTTTGTAAAAAGGGACTCCCGAAAAACCTCATGCGCTCGGAATATCATTTGTCGCTGGCAAATGCTGCCTACCGCTTTGCTTCTGTTTTGAGCAAGGAAGAAGGGCAGTTTTACCCCCTCCCTCAAAAAATTGGCTCTCTCAATCAGGTGATGCAAAAGGTAACAAACCTGTGCCACCGCAAGGACATCCATCGGATGAAAGAGGTCCTTTTTCTCGTTTCGATCAATGAGCATATCCAGCTGATCAAAAACGCACCGACAAATTTAGAGGCCCATGCCTCTTTAGCCAATGCCTATGTAGCCCTCTCCCGACTCTATCTTACGCAAGACGGGATGCGGGAAAAGTTTGAAGCCGCTGCAAAAAAGGCAATCCAAGAATTCAAAATCATGGACCACTACTCGCCAAAAGATCCTTGGGTCCATGCTCAACTTGCTTCGTGTTACCACGATCTAAAAATGTACAAAGAGGAGATCAGCGAGTACGAGCTCATTCTTGAGCTTTGCCCCGATGACAAACAAATCCTCTTCCGTCTTGGCATTCTCTACTTCCAAGAAGGGGAAAATGCCCGCGGTCTAGAAGTCTATGAAACACTCAAAGAGATGCAGTTTTCGCGCGCTGATGAACTCATCGATTTCTACGATGCCAACATCAAGCAAGAGTACTTCATTAGCTCCCTATAGTTTTGGCTTTGACAAATATCTCCCAACCGGTATGATCAAAAAATACTTACGTAACTGATAGGAAAGGGACATATGTTTACTTCAACTTTTCGCGTTTGCTTAATATTTACCGCATCACTTTTAGGGTTTAGCACAACTCAAATTCATGCAGCCGAAATGGCAGTACCTATACAGACCGAATCCGATGAAGAAGCCTTTCTTATTCGACGCATTGCAGAATTTTGGAAAGATGGTGACTTCCGCATCGTTAAAATGCAAATTGTCGATTTCTTGGATAAATACCCTGAAAGTAGTCTCAAAGACTATTTTTTAGGAATCTTAGGAGACATTTACCTCCAAGAAGATAGCTATGCCCAAGCACTGGATAACTACCAGCAGATTCAAGATCCTTACGTGATGAAAAAGACCCTTCTTAATAAACTCCAGTGCTACTATGAGCTTGATCAATATGAAGAGCTGACTGCAGATGCCCGTCCTTACCTCCTCAGCCACGCCCCAGAAATCCAAGATCGAAAAGATGAACTTTACTTCCTAATGGGAGAAGCCCTCTTTCGACAAGCCCTTAAAGAAGAAGAGTCCCAGTACAAGTTTGAGTTAGCTCAAGAAGCGCTCGGTTACTATGAAAACCTTCCTAATGAGCAATATAAAGAGGTTTCTTCCTTTGCCGTTGCAGAGATTTGTGCCATGTTAGGCCACCACGAAAGGGCCGCACACGCCTACAAGGAGCTTGCAGAAAACCACCCTGAAATGAAAGAAGACCTCCTCTTCCAAGTGGGATCTCTAGAGGCTCACTTCAATAAACTTGGAGCTGTCGAAACCTTTCGAAGAGTGGAAGAACTTAATGGCAAACGGGCTGATGAGGCAGCCTTTAATGTTCTCGTTCTCCTTTATCAAACCGAAGAATATGAAGAAGTCATCTCAAGTTACGAGAAAATTTCGCTAAGAATTCCTGAAAAGCACCTCCCCACCTTCCACTTCATTGTAGGAAAAAGCTTCTTTTCAACAGGAAATTACCAAAATGCAATTAACCCCCTCAAAGAGTATATTGCATCAACCTTCATCCCTTCTGACCAATTGAAAAATGCTCTCCTTATCCAGATGACCTGTGCCCACCAAACAAGTAATGAAGCTCTTTTCAGCACCTCTTTTGAAAAGCTAAACACCTTATTCCCAGGTGACCAAGAAATTCCCAAAGCTCTTTTCATGCATGCCATGATCCTTAAAGAGCAGGGAGCTATCGCAGAGGCCGATGAAAAACTAAAGATCATCAAGGAAAAATACCAAAACTTTGAAGATCAAGAAAGTTTCCTTTTTGAATATGGTCTCCTCGCCCACCAAAATGAACGATGGGAAGAGAGTTATGACACTTTTAAAGCCTATGTCACTCAATATGACGAAAGCTCAAGAATCGACGCTGCATGGAAGCTCTTCCTCTCCTCTTCCATTAACCTCTATAAGGAAGGGCGTGAGGACTATGCAAAACCTCTTTTCTTTGCAGACTTAGAAAAAGCCTTAGATTATTCCGCCTTTTTAAATAGCGATGAGATGAGAGACTATGCCCTTCTCTATGCTAAAACAGCTTATGAGCTTGATCATTATTCCAAAGCGCTTCACTGCTTACAAGATCACATCTTTACCGTCTTGGAAGAAGGAGAGGCCTTAGATGCACTTGCAGAAGCCCACTTCATTGCAGGACTTTGCCACGCAGAAACAGGGTCTGACCCTTCTGCTTTCTGCATGCACCTCGAAGAAGCGATGCTACTCAAGCCCGATCTCTACGACTCCCCTCCTACCCACCTGCAACTCTTTAACGCCTATATTTCTCTAGCAGGATATAGCGACTCCAGAGAGGTTCCCGCATCAGGAGATCAGCAAAAAGAGTTTGTTAATCATGCTGCAGAGCATCTCCAAGAAGCCATTTCAAAAGGGGCTGATGTTGTCAAAGAGGAAAACCGCCTTTGGCTTGCTAATCACTACTATGAAAAAGTGGGTAAAACCGATCTCAGCCTTCAAAGTGAGCTTCACCCCGAAGTGGCAAGTGCTGCTGACCACGCACGTACCCATTACGAGCATGTGCTCCTTTCCAAGAATCAGCTGATTGATTTAGAGGCAGGCAACCTCCACTTAGAAAATGAAGTGGTCAAACTTGCAAAACTTTATGAATACCAAAATGAAAACAAAGAAAAGCTCCGTCTCATCAAACAACTGCTGCAGCAACAAAGTGAAAAGCCACAGCTCAACTGGTCCTCACAAAAAGAAGCTCTCTACGAGCTAGCAACGGTTTATGATGCACTGGATGACAAGGAAAAGGCCTTTGAAACTTATAGCTTTATCCATGCTTCTGCCAATCACTTCCCCACCCCCCTTGCCAACCATGCTACCCTTGCAGCAGCACGTCTTCAGTTCGAACTCCTTGAGGACGACTTAAGAGAAGAATCGAATGAAGAGGTTTTAGCTGTTTTAAATCACTTAAAAGAGCTTCAAATCCGAAAAAATGTTAGCTGCGAACCCACTCACCTGGAAGCAGCCCTTGAGTATGCAAAAATTCGAGCCATCCTCTCCGATCCAAAAGAGCGCGATAGCCGCTACCTCTTTTTCTTAGGCCGGATTAAAGATGACTTCAACTCTCAAGAAGACCTTGTGACACAAGATTACTTGGTCAATTTAAGTCGCGATGCAGAGAAAAAACATCTCTTCGAGTCTTACATGAAGTTTATCGATGCTGAAAAAATGCGTCTCGAAGCAAAAAAGCTTTACGAGCAAAACCGTTTAGTTGAAATGGAAGAGCTTCACGAAGGAGCCCTTTCCCTTTACAGCAAGATTAAAAATGATCCCACCACCCCTCGGGATCTCTATGATCGGATTGCTACGAGCATACAAGAGATTAATGCCCTAAATGCTTACCCCTGATTGCTACCTATGAATAATCGCCTGAATTTTTCTTTTTTCCCGGGCTTAGATGAACAAACCTCCCCCCTACTTTATCCAAGTATGTGGAATTTTTGGTCATTCTTAGGCAACAATCAGGGGCAGTAACCATGCAAAAAAGCGCTTTCATAGCATTGCTTACCTTTTCCTTTCTTTTAGGAGCAGGAGAAGAGGAAACTAAATTTTCCCTTCCTCCAACAAGTACGCTATTTTTCCCTGACCTCCCTATTTCTCTTACTTTTCCCATTAAGCACTCCATCTCTCCGAAACGCTCATTCAGTGGATCTTCTCTTACCTTTAAAACGTTTAGCCCAAATCCAGAGCTACGTAAGCAAAAACAATTGGCTCCTCAAACAAATCGAAGCCTCCCACCCCAAAAAGAATGCTCTCCTCCCTTTTTAACAAAAAGCTTAGCTATCCATTTGTCGCCAAAGAGTGAAAAGATTCCAGTACTCGAATTGACCAAAGAAAAAAAGAGGACTGTCCCTTTCTTCCACCCAGATGTTTTCTTTAAGCAGGGGCATAAAGAGTGGGGCGATTTCGCATTTAAAGAGTTTTTACTCCCTGAGGTTGGAAAAAATATCGCTGCTCATCCTTCCCCTTTAGAGCTTTTTCCCGATATGGAGCCCTTTTTTGCCTTAGTATGTCGAGGGTGCTCCTTCCCAAATACCAAAGAGATTCTCTGGGCCCACCCGATTCCCATTGGAGAAGATGAAAGCCATTCCCTTACAGACGTTTACCCCTCTCTTACCCTTAATTTTTCAGAAAGTCTCCCTCTCTACCTCACGATTCAACATACCGGTAGTGGCATAGAGCTTGAAAGGGAGCGATTGCGCTATATAAAAGAAGAGCTTGAACCATGGAGGGAAATTGGACTCGATACACTTCTCCTCCCCTCTATCGGTAAAAAACCCCTTCCTGGACAGATTAAAAATCCCCATATGGAAGCTTTTTTTGCCTTAATTCCACGAACCGTTCAGCTACCCAATACAAAAAAGCTCCTTTGGAAATTTGCAGCTCCTTCAAAAGAGTATCCCGACTCTATTCGATCTGAAGACCAATCGTCTATCACACTTACTTTTCCAGACACCTTCCCACCTGGTTTAGAAACTGAATATGCTGCCCATGTAAACCCAATCGATGACCAAAGGTTTATCTACCAAAAACCCCCTCCTGACGTGTGGAACAACTGCTCTTTAAAAGGGCTCCGTTTCCCTACAGTTGCCCTTAAGATTCCTCCTTCTAAGCGTCTAGAGCGCTTAAAAAGAACTGAAGAAGAGTTTCCCAAAATCAGCTCGGTCCTTGCTTTAGTCCCGCGTACCATCCACATGCCTAATACCAAAAAGTTGCTCTGGGCTCATTTTGCTCCTTCAGAAGAACGGGGCAAGCTTACTGGATTGACAGGGAGTTCTCATATCGCCCTTAACCTTTCAAAATCCCTTGCGGGTCACCTAAATACAAAAGGGACCTTTCCTTTCCATCTTGCTTCAAATCCGTTTACCTACAAGGGCTCTGTTGATAAGGTAGTAGAAAATCCTTTTACATCTTCTTCTCTCCCTGTGGTTCCTCTAGCAATTATCCCGCTAGAGGAATCAAAAGGACTTACCAAAGTGGGTGAAGATATTCCCAACCTTGACTCAGTACTCACACTCGTTTTCCGAAATATTACCCTTCCCAATGCAAAAAAACTCGTTTGGCGTGTCGATGTCCCTGTTAGAGAAGGAGAATACCTAAAGTTAACGGGGAAAAAATCCTATAATCCCTCTCGCCCTGCGCACTACCCTCCAGAAACCCCCTCTTTTGCCTTTGAAATTGCCTCTCTTGAAATTCATACAGCACCTCTCGAATATCTAAAAGAACCCATAAGCTCTTATGGAATGAGCACCAGGTCCAAACAATCTCAAGAATGGGGGATTTGCCAAAGCCAGCGCCTCAGATTTAACTCCCTCGAAGCAGTCCCCTATCCAGGAGATAGGGGCGATGGAGAGGGAGCTAAAGATCTTGCACTCCCCTATATTCGAGAAAAAGGGGTGATGCCAAGCAAACAGACCATGACACCCAAAAAACTCCCCCTTGAAGGTTTTTTTTCCTCCGAAGCTCTCCTAGATCTGGCAGCACGCGTCCCCTCCTTTTCAAATACCTTTGCTCTTCTTGCAAAAAATCCCCTTCCTTCGACCATTAACCCTGAGATTGACCTCGGCTCCGATCAAATTCCTGAGCCTGAAACAGCAATGGTCCGCTCCCAATCAAAAGAGATTCTCGAGCATTACGAACAAGAAAGCGCTGCCTCTGCTGGATCTATTGCGTTAGCAAGCCCAAAAGTCAAATCGGTCCCCACCGATTCAGAAGTCCATGCAATCAATAAGTCAAGCCGCTTTACAAATGCCTTTTTGACTGAAATTCCCCCTCCTTCCTATCTAGAAACCGCGACCTATGACAACGAATTTGAAACCGAAGTCCATTACGCAAAACGTGAAGATGGGAAAGGGTACCACTTTGCAGTGAAAATGCGCCCGAATAAAGAGCTCTCCTTTGGTTCGCCCAATCAACATGTGATCTTTGTTGTCGATGGGTCAAGCAGCATTAAAAAACACCGTTTTGGAACCTTCAAAGAGGGGGTTGCTCGCGCCCTTCCTTACCTGCGCGAAGGAGATTCTTTTAACATCATCGTTGCCGACTCCAAGCTCGTCCCCTTTAGCAAAAGTCCGATGAGATACAGCAAAAACAGCATCGCAAAAGCAAAACGGTTCTTACATGAAAGAACCTACCGCGGTTACTTTATTAATTACGATGCCTTCGATCTCTTAGCCAAGGTGACAAACTACTTTGACCCCGAAAGGGAAAACATTGTCGTCCTTTTAACAGATGGCCACTCGTTTAGCACCCTAAAGCACCACAAAGAGGACTTCCAAGAGCTTTCTGAGGCCAGTAAAGGGCGTTTCTCCGTCTTCACAGCAACAGCAAGCCAGAACAACAACCTTTCGATGCTCGACCTCGTCAGCACCTTTAATAATGGGGAGCTGATGTACTCTAAAACCCATGCTGCATTCTCCCGCCAACTCGCAAGACTTGTCAGACATATCGAACACTTCGTTGCAAAAGATGTTCATATTCACACCACAAGTCGCAAACAAGATGAAGGAATCGAGTTTTATCCCAATGCAAATACTCTCCCTTCCCTCTATTCTGACCATCCCTACATTGTCTACGGAACGATCGATGAGCTCAAAGACTTTGACCTAATCCTTCAAGGACGGTCTGGCGAGCAATGGATCAATGTCAAGCAACATATCACCTTCAGGGGCGCTGAAAAAGCCTCTTACTCGATTCAAAAAGGGTTTGCCCTTCAACAAGCCTACATCTGCTACGACTACTTTCTTAAGAAAGACAACCCCTTTTTCCTCAGTGAAGCGGAGCGGATTCTTGATCCCTTTGCCATTCCGACAGTGACCCGATGAGAATTACCGGCGGCACCTTAAAAAACCATCCCCTTATCGCCCCAAAAGGGACAAAGACCCGTCCTACCTCCGATAAGCTCCGCCAATCGCTCTTTAACATCTGCCAACATTATGTAGAAGGTGCCCATTTCCTCGATCTTTTTGCCGGCTCTGGAGCCGTCGGGATCGAAGCCTTAAGTCGTGGGGCTGCAAGTGCCACCTTTATCGAAAAAGAGCGTCTCGCCGCGAATGCCTTACGGAAAAACCTCCAAAACCTCAACCTTTCTTCCCCGTCAACTCTTCTTATCGGCGATGTCCTCACCCTCCTCAAGAAACTGAAAGGGAAAACCTTTGATCTGATCTATGTCGATCCCCCCTACGAGAAGGGGCTCCAAGAAAAAACCCTCCTTCTGATCGATACCCTCGATCTCCTCGCCCCCGATGGCCTTCTTTTCCTCGAGGAAAGTGGTGCCCATCCCCTTTCGCTTCCACCCCTAAAGTCGCTCACTTTACAAAAAGAAAGGAAGGTGGGAAGTACCCTGCTTTACCAACTGATTAAAAAAGAAAAATCTCTGTGAGAGAAACATCGTGTGGTTCATGGGGAATCGGAGAGCTTAAAAGTTGCTCTTTAAAACCTACCCCAAAAAAAGGGCATGAAAGGCGGGCTAGAAAACGGTCGTAGTATCCCTTTCCAAAGCCAATCCGCCCCTTTTTCTTATCAAAGCCTACCCCTGGAACCAGAACAGCACTGATTTGATCGAGAGGAAACGGGGTGCAAAGCTCTGGGTTGGGCTCAAAAACCTTCCACTTATGGTGGGGAACAAGTCCTTTATCAAGATCTTTGACAGCGTAGGGATAAAAAGTATCTTCGGAGATGAGTCGGGGAAGGAGAAGACGCCCCTCCTTAGCAAGGACCTCATTTAAAGGCCACAGGTTGATCTCTTCAGGTTTACTTGCAAAAGAAAGGACATGGGAAAATCCCACAAGCTCCTCTAGCAGCTTTCTTGTCGCAAGAAAAGCCGCTTCTTCCCGTCGCTTCTTTGAAAGGGCTTTTCTCTTTTCGATCAAAGCCCCTCGCATGTTCGCTTTACAGCTCATCAACCGGATGACCCTTAACGTAAACAGCCCTTTTCATAAAGACCCCATCGGGATCATATAGGGTGGCTGTTCCTTCTCCATTTTCTATCGAAGAGACGGGGACCCGCTCTCCCCGCTTCAAGTAGGTTCCCTTGCACAACCGGTCATGCTCATACTCTTCAATGAGCATGAGTGATCCATCCTTATACCAAGCAGAAGAGATCCCATGTTTCATATTATCCATCATCTCCCGCTCGCTCTCGAGGATTCCATTGCTATACCAGGTGCGGCAAAGGCCTTGAATCGTATCTTCATACCATTCGATATAGAGCTTAGGCTGAGGCTTCTTATCCCCAAAATATTCATAATAAACCCACTCTTCTCCATGTTTCATCCCTTCCTTTACATGGAAAAGGGTTTGGAGGTGTCCTTGCTCATTAAAGACCTGCACCTCCCCTTCAGGAATGCCATTGCGATATTCCTCGACCGAAAGAAGGACTCCATCGACATAGGTCGGCTTTTTCCCCGCCCCCTTTTCGATCCTATGGGTAATCTTTCCAGAGAAATCATGGTAGGTAGCTTGGACAAGCAAACCACTTTGATACTGTTCCGAATAAGCGGGCTGGACTCGATCTCCTCGAAAGAAGGTAATCCCCTCTTTTTTCCCTTTGAAATAGGGAGTTTTCCCAATCATTTTCTCTTTTTCATCATAATAGATGATCTCCCCATCAATCCGATCGTTTTCATGGGGAACCACTTTACTCACCTTTCCATTTGGGTGATAGAAATAGGCATTTCCCTGCAATTTCCCTTTATCATAGTAGATTTCAGCAACCCGGTTTCCTTGTCGATCCCATACTTTGCTCACTCCATCAAATATCCAATTGCGCTGAGCGTCTTCGGTGAGGTCGCCGATCCCTTCAATCACAACAACATCAAGGCGTAAAACCCCGTTGTCATGCCACTCTCGATAAATACCGGCAGCCCGCCCATTTACCGTCTCTAGGTATTGCCAAATCTCCCCATTGTCATGATAGGTGGTCAACTTTGAAAAGGTCTTCCCATGGATATTCCGCCCATACATCCGGAGAACTTTCTCATAGGGCTGTGGAGAAAGGAAGTCGGCTCGCTCATAAAGGTCTAACCGCTCAGGAGAGCTAATCGTCTCTTTAAAACCATTACGATCGACAATTTGAATACTCGACAGCTTTTCCTGATGGGTTTCACGCGTTGCGCACCCAACAAGTGTCATGAACAAAAGTCCCAAAATTATTTTTTTCACTTTGCAATACCTCTTTTTATTAATTCCATCTTTAATAAATACGTTTCTCTTTCAGCAAGCTTTTTTTTATTGAGTTTGAAGTGACGGACGATCAACTGAGGACCATCAGGCCCTTCGATCATTGAGAGAGTCTTTTTTAAATCCTCTACGTTCATTTCAACAGGGGTTGTTTGAACCAGAAAAGCCTCTTCAACACCATTTTCGACCTTTTTCCCCGTCTCAAAAAAGGATAGTCGATTTTCCCCTTCTGTTAGCTTTACAAGCCTTTCCCTCACATTTTTGCAAGAGTGAAATGCAGGATGGTTGCAGACAAGTTTAAGCGCTTCCACCTCTGGATTTAAAAAAGTGAGAGGTTCAATAAAACGATCCATAAAGGAAGGATCGGCATTTCCGTAATTTTTTACAAATGCATGACGTCCTTTCTCCATTTCTTTTACCCGCTCCATCCGCATTTGCAAGTAGTCCACTTGATCCTTCATCAAGGCGATTTCTCCAGCCCGATGAGAAACGTGGAAAATAGTCACGACAATGGGGAGCAAAAGTAAAAGGTAAAACCCTCCAACAAAACCCATTTTTTGGATCATGAGTTTGGGTCTAAGCACTGAGGAAAAAGGCAATTTCATATTCATCTTCATTTCGGTTCCACTCAATATCTTCATTCTCATCAATAAAACCCCCATCATCGACAATCGCGTCATGAAACTCGCGCGCTTTTTTTCCCTCCGAAGAGGTAAAAAAGAGGTGCGCTTTCGGACGATAGGTCTCCTTAGGGTTTCCAAGAGAAGGGTAATTTTTTAAGGTATATTCCACCCGAAGAATTTCTATTTCTTTGAGATTGGGATGGTCAGATAAAAAGGCTAAAAGGTCGCTCACAAGTGGAGGGGAGGCAAAATAACTATCCTCTCCTTTTGGCACCCGAAGACTTTGATTCAAATGGGCAAGGACTTCATCTATCCCTTTTTGATAGTCGATCTCTTTGAGAGCTGGAATTTCCCCTTCATAACGACTGGCAATTTTCTGCGTTCGACCTAAAAGTTTCTTTTCTTCTCTTTTAAGATGGAGGTGGGAAGAAAGGGCCAACGCGACAAGTAAAGCCAAGGCAATCGCTCCTCCCCGGATGAGACGTTTCTTGATCATCCCAAAGGAGTGGGTAGAAACAAACTCCTCTTGCCGAAATTGGATACTTTCCCGATCATTTTTCAAGGCGTCTAAAGCAAGTCCTATAGGAATCGCAAACGGGAGGAGCGTTTGAGGATCAAATCCCTGTTGCCCTTCGATATCGACTGGCGTTAAAGTGCATCCCTCATAATCTTGAAGAATCGACTCCATTTTCCGCGCCATCTCCCCACAAAAAAGGATCCTCCTCTCCTCTTTTTCCCCCTCTTTGTGACTTAAGAAACAAAAAGCGCGATCCACTTCCCGCTTGAGCTTACTTACAACCTGGGAATCATTAAAATCACTTGATCCGATATGAATTGTGAGATGGCTCCCGATTTTCCCTTCCTCAATAGAAACGATTTGGATACTCTTTTCTCCTACATAAAAAACGGTAATGGAGAAAAGGGTGGGACAGAAAAACTGTGCAAAGCGACGAAGAGCCACAGGAGTTGCAGAGACCCCCTCGGGATCAAGTCCCGTTTCTTGAAAAGAGGTGATATGTTTGCCAAGATTTCCCTTGGAAACAGTAAAAAAGGTTGCCTCCGTCCCCTCCTTACCGACGATGTAAAGCGGCTTTACAACGACCTCTTCTAAGGAGTAGGGAATCAGGGATTCTAGTTGAAAGGGGAGGGTCTTATCAAGAGCCCCTTCTTTTTTAAGGGGGGTTTTTAGGTGACGAATAAGGAGATCCTGCCCATCGATCCCTGTCACAACGTAAGCATCTTTTTCAAAAGAAGGGGTTGCCTCCTCTTTTTCCAAAAATTTAATAGAAAGTTCTTTATTGACAAGGGACAGGCAGGCTACCCGGTAAAAAGAATCTTCTTTTTGGACTCCAATAACTTCCATTGCGTCTCCTATAGCCCGTAAGCGTACCAAAAACTATAGTTAAATAAAAGGATGGAAATTTTTTCCTTCTTAGGGTACCATTAAGGACATGTCTTATCTACTTTATGCAGTTCGTCTTTTATTCACCGTCTACTCCCTGATGCTCATCATCCGGATTTTCGGTTCGTGGTTTCCCCGTTTTCAGCAGTCTTCATTTTTTCGCTTCGTCGCCCACTATACCGACCCCTATCTCAATATCTTCCGCCGCTTTATCCCCCCTATTGGTGGAGTTTTAGACCTTAGTCCCCTTTTAGGATTCTTTGTCCTCCAACTCCTTGAGCGGGGCATTACCTATCTCTTACTTCTGATATGAAAAAATATGTAAAGCCAATTCAGCTGGGAACCCTCACCCTCCCTTCAAACGTTTTCTATTCCCCTCTTGCGGGATGTTCCGACTACCCCTTTCGGAAGATGGCGGCGCGCTATCGCCCAGGCCTGATGTTTTGTGAAATGGTGAAGATGGATGCCTTGATCCGTCATGAGCCCTCGACCTATCACCTTCTTGACTATGACCCTTCGATGCGTCCTATTGGAGCGCAGCTGTGTGGCAGTAAACCCGAGCTAGCCGCCCCTACAGCCCGCATTATCGAAGAGCTGGGCTTTGATGTTGTTGATCTCAATTGTGGGTGCCCTGTTGACAAAATTACTAAAGATGGAAGTGGAAGTGGGATGCTCAAAAACCCCGAGCTCATCGGAGAAGTTATTGCTAACATGGTTGCTGCGGTTAATATTCCCGTCACTCTAAAAATTCGTGCGGGGTGGGATGATAGCTCGATCAATGGTGCTGAAATCACACGAATCGCCGAAACAGCAGGCGCTAAGGCGATCTCTATCCATGGCCGCACAAGAGCCCAAAAGTATACGGGAAAAGCGAACTGGGACCACATTAAAGCGTGTAAAGCGGCTGCGACATCCATTCTTGTTGTTGGGAATGGAGATGTCTTTGATGCTGAAGCGGGGCTTGCCCTTTTTGAGCATGCTGGATGTGATGCGATCCTTGTTTCCCGAGGAACGTTTGGAAAACCGTGGATTGCTGAAGATGTAAAGCGGCTTGACAATGGATCTTCTCCCATCATTCCCAGTATCCGCGACCACCTCCTCGATCATATGCACTACATCACATCTTACCAGACCGACCGAAAAGCCCTTCTCGACATGAGACGTGTTGGATGTTGGTACTTAAGACAAGGGACAGGGACCAAAAAGCTCCGAGAGTCTTTAAATCGGACAAAAAACCTATCTGAGGTAGAAAGCCTCATTCGAAACTATGACTGGGAACAAACGGCATTCAATGGAAACCCGTCTGATTGTTAAACCCTTAGGGCCCGTCAAGAAATAAATGCTACAGTTTGACTCAGCGAGACGCAGCAAAATTAAGCTGAATGAGGAGCATCATTCCCAATAGGGAAGGGCGACGAAGAAGCTTAATTTGGCAAAGTCGCAGCCAGTCAACTTGTAACATTTATTTCTTGACGGGCCCTTAGAAGTATAACCTAGCAGAAAAGGTGATCCCCTGCATGGAAAGGTCTTCTGAGAAGTTGTCATACCGAAGGGCTGTGTACTCATATACCTTAATCATTTGATTCTGTCGCCACCAATACATCCCCTCGTAGGCGATTCCTACATCGATGTAGTTTTCTTTTTGATTGAAGTAAGAGCCATAACCTAGACCAAAGCGCCACTGCACCATTGGAATAAAGCGGTGCTTATTATCTTCTAGCTTTACACGGTCCTGACGGCTTGGAGTCACCTTCTCTCGGTGCTCGATATCGAAAAAGCCATAAAGAAAAGCTGCTGAGAAAAGGCCTCCTAGATACCACCCATCCCCCAGATGCCACTTTGAGTTTAGCCCTGCTCTCGGTCCTATCCCCCAGTAATCACAGTCATCCTTTATATGAGCAGTATTCCTTCCTAAAACCCCTCCTGTATACCGAATAATCTGCTTCTGATCGATCCAGACATTCTTGAGTCCAACAAAAGGGCGAAAGGAAAGTTGTTCACTCACAAAGTAATGTTTTCCAAGCTCCAAGTCTAGAGTGTAGAAACCAAGATCATAAGAGGATTTTGCGCGATCGATTCCTCCTTGGGTAATCACTGAACCCCTTAAAGGGATCAATGTACTTGCCTGCCCTGATGAAGTCCCCTTTGAAGAGTGTTTCCGGAAGTAGGTGAAGTAAGAGGTAATATCCCAGCTATCAAAACTAATGTTTTTTCCAAGCCCTGCCCGAAATCCCCATGCCCATCCAAAATTGATATCCCTTGTTCGCCCCTTTAAAGGGAGGGTAGTCACAAGAGTATTATTGCTGTAGGCAAAGGCTGTGCCATTTGTTCTTTGGTACCAGTAAAGGGGTTCAAAAGAGCCGAACCACTCATCTCGCATGATCCCTGGATTTGCACTAGGGCGGGCCTGCTGGACCATCATGCTTCGCACTTCTTCTTTAAGGGTATCCACCTCTTTTTCAAGAGCTTCAATGCGCGTAGCATCGGCCTGAGCACCACTCAAAAAAGTGGCCTGAGCAAATATGGAAATAAAAAATAATGTTCTAAGTCGCTTCATGAAATACCCGGGGTAGGAGCCTAGGGGCTCCTCTTCCCTCACATTAGCGGGGACGTTTCATGAAATCCAGAAAAATCTTACCCCCATCTCTTAAAAGATTTAAGAAATTGTTTTATAGGGAATTAGGAGTTTTCACTTTCGAGCTTCTCTAGCTTTGCTACACGCTTTTCTAGAGAAAAAATTCTTCTTTCAATGGAAGGTTTTTCTTCTGACTTTTGGGAAGTTTTCCCAAAGAGAAGTTCCTGCATAGAGACTTTCCCTTCAGTAAACTCCTCGATCTTTTGTGCGGTCTTAAGAGAGGGTCTAGTAATCCCCTTCAAAATCTTCCATAAATTTGTCGTGCTAATTCCTACAGACTGAGCAAAAGACTTCTTTTTAAGTCCCGAGCTTTTGATAAATTCTTCGAGCAACATATCTAACAGGTGTTTGGGTCTTTCATCTGGGACAACCTTATTCTATTGTTTTGTTTAGTTCAAATTTTTTTATAGATTTTTTGAGATTTTAATGGTTTTGCACAAAAACGCAACAAAATGATTAACAAAAGTTAATTTATTTAAGATCGTTGAATATTAAAATAATTATTTGTCGTTATTTCCAGAACTATTTCATAAGAAAAAGGCGAGGCTCTTGTAGAACCTCGCCTTTTGTAGGATACTTGTCTTCGGTTTATTAACTTAGAAGTCCCAGGTGACGTCTAAAGTTAAACCGTAGATATTCACGTCTTCAGAGTATCTATCATACTTGATAACGTTTCTATCATCATTGATTTTAAGTATCTGGTTTTGTCTCCACCAGTACTGAGCTTCATATCCAAGACCAATCCCTAAATGGTGCTTATTGTTCTTGAAGTAGCCATCGTAACGAAGGCCAAGCTGCATTTGTAGGTTTGGTGAAAATGCATGTCGATTCGCGCTTAGTTTAATGCGACGATCTTCTACCGCACTGAACCTTTCTCTATGGTCTACATCAAATTTACCATAAAGGACTGCAGCAGCGATGTTACCAAAGATGCTAAAGCTCTTACCAAGGTGCCATTTAGAGTTCACACCAGCACGTGGTCCTAAACCCCAAAAGTCACTCTCTTCTTTAACTTTCACATTATTGACTCCAAGGCCAAGTGTTTCGCCTTCAGCCTCTCCACCACTATAGGTAGTTTTCTGCTTTTGATCAATCCAAGCAGTCTTTAAACCCCAATGAGGGCGGAAAGAAATCTGGCTACTTACAAAGTAAGCGCGACCAAGTTCTAAGATAATGGTTTGATAGTCAAAGTCAAACTGAGACTTTGCGCTATTACAGAACTGAAATCTATTTACATCATCAACAATCTTAGAAGATCCTTTAAGTGGGACAACTGAACTGTTTTGTCCAGCACCTGTTGAAGAATGGTCATTAGAATCGAACCAAGTATACATAGCTCGAACATCCCAGCCATCATAATCAAGATTGTATCCGAGGCCAAATCTTAGCCCCCAATCCCAACTAAAATCGATATCTTTAGCTCTTCCGCTAATAGGAAGGTTTCCTAAAGGGTCTTGATCTGTGTAAGCGAACTCTGTGCCGCCAACTTTGGCGTGCCAGTAGAGCGCATTAACAGTAAAATTCCAGCCATAACCGTCGACTTCTGGTCGAGTAGTAGCTGTTTGTGCACCATATGTTCCGATGGCAGTCTCGGTACGCACTTGCTGCATTTGGTTTTCAAGTTGCGTTACCCGAGAATCCATGTCCATGCCTGCAAAGACAGTAGACGATGCCAACAAGGTAGCAATGGCGATTGAGATCTTTCTCAAAATGCTCACTTTCATCTTATTTTACCTCATGGGGGTTTTGTTAGCGTTCACGGAGTTTAATCCCCGGCGAAGCCAAATCTAGTATATTACCTTTTAAGACATCCTCCTCCCCTATAGCGCCTGCGGCCATGGGGTCGTCGAATGGCTTAAAATCTAATCCACTATTTTTTGCCTTCGCAGGGAATGCACTCCCTGAACGCTTACTCATTTTTAGCTTTTCTTGCCTCAATTTTTTCTATAATGATAACGCCTAAATAAATGAAACAATTTTTTATTTTTTTTATTTTTTAGGTCTGTCTTGTTTCTTTTTTGTCGCCAAGTCGTTACCGGAAGCTGCCATAAATGGTTAGTCTTCCTCTTGCCCCAGATGTAAGGAATCAGGGATTTAATTGTACAGATTTTTTTAAAAAATGATTTAATTAATTTGCAAGCACGACAAATTAAGTGACTTGAAAATGAAAATTATTCGACCTCAATAATGTCTAAAAAAGCCTGAAGTTGCTTTGAACGGGTAGGATGACGCATTTTTCGAAGCGCTTTAGCTTCGATTTGGCGGACACGTTCCCTTGTTACCTTAAAGCGAACCCCGACCTCCTCTAAGGTCTTGGGCTTTCCATCTAGAAGGCCAAACCGTTCTATAAGGACAGTCCGCTCCCGATCGGTAAGGGTAGAGAGAACCTCATTCATCTTATCCTTTAATATAGAGTACCCTGTTGCTTCATCAGGGGATTCTATCGTCGTATCCTCTAAAAAGTCTCCAAATTGACTTTCTCCACTGTCTCCCACCTCTGCCTGTAGGGAAATAGGGTGTTGGGCAATCTTATAGATCTCACGGATCCGCTCAGGGGTAAGGCCCAGTTCTGCAGCAAGCTCCTCTGGAGTGGGTTCTCTCCCAGTCTCCATCATCAGCTTCTTCGCCCCGCGCAGGACCTTATTGATCGTCTCAATCATATGGACAGGGATCCGGATTGTGCGCGCCTGGTCGGCAATAGCCCGGGTGACCGCCTGCCGGATCCACCAAGTGGCATAGGTAGAAAATTTATAGCCTCGGCGGTATTCGAATTTTTCAACCGCCTTCATCAGCCCCATATTTCCTTCCTGAATCAGGTCAAGGAAAGAGAGGCCCCGATTAGTATACTTCTTAGCAATCGAAATGACGAGTCTCAAGTTTGACTCAACCATTTCCCGTTTAGCCTCTTGGCTTTTATCCATCCACCGTTGAAGCATCCGGACATCTTTTTTAAACTTATCGAGGGTCCGTCCTGCTGCAAGCTCCCGCTTCGCCAGCTTTCGCTCCGCAGCCATTAGCTTTGCTTTTGCAAACCGATTTTTCTCAGCACGGGGGATAAGCTCTTGAATTTCTTTCTCTAAAGATAAAAAGTGATTATAAGAAGAGAGGATCACTTCGCCAAAGTCATCGGTAATATTATGGCGGAAGTGCATCCGGCGGAGGTAAGCTTGTGTGCGGACATTACATTTTTCAATACCTTCAGATAACTTGACCTTTTCAACTTTCGTCATCTTAGGCTCAAGCGATTGGATCAGAAGGTTTTCAAGAACACGGTCTTCTTTAGCTAAAAGGTCTCTTAGCTTGGGAAGCATCTTGAGGAAGGTGCTTTTATCCTCGATTTCCTTTTCAGCAATGATCTTATCGAAACGATCTTTCCCTGTGATGAGATAGTTAGAAATCGAGATCGCTTCCCGGGTCGAGTAACGAAACCGCATGATAATCCGTTCGATTTGAAGTTGCGCCTTCTCGATCCGCTTCGAAATTTCTACCTCTTCCTCTCTAGAAAGGAGGGGAACAGAGCCCATCTCTTTAAGATACATCCGGACGGGATCGTCGCTACTTCCCTCCATCCTCTTGGGGAGGGCCTCCATCTCTTTAGCCTCTTTCTTTCTCTCTTTTTGTCGTTCGACTTCAGATTGATTCAGAATCTGAATGTCCATTCCGCTGAGAAAGATAAGGACCTGGTCGATCTGCTCTGCAGAGTCAAAGGTCATCGGAAGGATTTCATTGATCTCTTCATAGGTGATGAACCCTTGCTCTTTAGCAATGGCGACAAGCTCTTCGATTTTCTGTTGATGTTGGGGGTCAAACCCCTGGCTAAAGCCAGATTTACTCATATTTTATCGGCCGTGTACATAAAGGTAGAATTTTCCTATCATGGATTTATCCATTGTGTAATTAAAAGGCGTTAATGTCAAGGCCGCACCTCATTATTCAAAAAGTTCTTATGAGATCGCTCCCCGGATCTGTCCTTGAACACCCCTTTCCCTCCATTGGGAGGATCGCCGATCTTGTCTACTTTCCCAAGAAGCTTATTTTTGAAGTCCAATGTTCTCCTATCAATCTTTATGAAGTGCGAAAACGAAATGAAGATTATGCCTCTTTAGGCTTTACAGTCATTTGGATCCTTCACGATCGGATTTTTAACAAAGAAATTCTCCCTCCAGCAGAGTTTTACCTCCGTCAAAAACTTGCTTACTACACCTCAATGAACCAATTTGGGCAGGGATTTTTTTACGACCAGCTCGACTTTCTCCAGGGGCTGAAGCGGGTTTACAAAAGCCCTCCTCACCTCTTAAAGAGTTTTCTCCCTAGACCCTTTCAAGCTCCCTTTTTCTTCCCCAAAAAGCTTAAACAACGGAGATATTACCTTATTGGGGATACCGCCGACACCTTACTCAAGAAAAATAAGGGGCGGTGGGCACAAAAGCTCGAAAAAAGATTTCTACCTAAAAAAAGTTTTAAGGCACGCGCCCTAGTTCCCCTCCACTATCTCCTCAAGAAAGCAGCGGATCGACCCGCCGTATATATCCCTTTAGAGGGCTCTATTAAAAGGTGATCAATCCTTAAGCCCTTCCTATGGGAAATTTCATCGTTGTCCTCCTTCGAAAGCCCGATTTGGGCTTCCTGCATCGGACGCCTCGAACTTTCCTCATAACCTCAGTTTTGGGTTTAATTTGCTTAGTTCCAGAGGGAGTTTTGCTTAAATTTTCTTCTTTTTGATCGAAGGTAAGGGTCTAAATGGCCCTTTCCGAGATCAAAAAGGAGAAAAGAAAACTAAAATCCCCTGAGGCTGAGTAAAATAAACCCAAAACTGAGATTCATATTAAGTCCTTCTTGATTGCAGGACACCTGCAAAGTCTAAGTCATATCCCTGCCAACCTGGTAAGTGTACGGAGAGGATTAACTAAGTAACCTATTGCCTGCATAGGCAAGCTTTTCTGATATTTTCTCTTCTTTCGATCAGCCTCAGGAGGAAACATGACCCTCATTGCATTCAGACTGAGGTTTCTCAGTGCACCAAGAATTCCACCCTTTTGGCGACTGTTACTGTACTGGTGGTCTTCAAGCCAACTCCGATCCTTGACGTGGTGCAGACCATT
>NZ_JAAEJV010000023.1 GCF_015356785.1 Candidatus Neptunochlamydia vexilliferae
TCTATTCAGATTAATGGGATGGCCAATGATTATTGGCGATACCATATATCTAAGGAAAGAGAGAGGCTGTATGGATCTTTTATGGAAAGTGAAATGTCAGAATTGGCTGCCTAATGTTTCCCAACTGATTTACTACACACCCAAGGTTTTTAATCCTTTAATCGTGATGGTACGCGTTCAGTCCCTCTATAGAGGTCGGGGCATAGGACCCGCTCTAATATGGCTTTTGAAACAGTCAATTAGAAAGCAGATCTGCAACCTGTCTTACCTCTGTCCTAACTGGAGATTCTTTAAAGTTACTCTCTTTACATTCAGGGCATTTTGTGGGATTAATCTCAAGGACTTCAGTCACTTCTTTCTTGGGAAACGTTTTTCTGAAAGCTCCTTTTCTTCCTGGTTGGCCACCCTGCTTTCTTTTGCTTGGGGTTCTTTTTGATCTTTTCTTCCGGTAAGGGTCTTGGGATGGAGGCTTCGAACTATTCGAGGAGTTTGTATTTAGCTTTTCTTCTAATTCTTCAACCCGAAGCTTTAACTGCTGGTTTTCTTGCCGGAGCTGCTGGTTCTCTTGTAACGCTTGAGTAAGCTGTTCCTCCAGTTTGGATACTCGCTCTTCTAATATGTTCATGGTCAGAATGTTAATTTTTTACCATAATTTAGTCAAATTATTTTTCATAGAGGGACTGAACGCGTACGAAAAATTCTTCATAGAGAAAATTCCAAAATTGTTTACAGCGGGAAAGCCTCGTGTAAAAAAAATCTTGACGAAAAGGGTTCTTTTTATCAACAATCTCTTAATAAATTGGTTTTTGATCTAGAAGCTTTTAACAGAAAAGCATCGGTCAATATCGGTCGGATAGCCTTAGAAATGCAGGCAGCTTATGATTACATTAGGAGAAAAATATGAGCCAAACAAACTCTTCAACTAGTTCCGGAAGTTCTAACTCAAATAAAAAGCCCCCACCCATTTCTATCGAGAGCAACCTTGGGCAATTTACGATTCATAAGCTTCGTATTTCGCCTAAAAAAATCAATGGGCTTGCAGATAAGCATAAAAAAGGGAAACTTCATGCCTTAGCCATATGGATCCATCAACTTGTTATGGAATACCGTTCTTCTTCGGACAATTCCAATCAAAGGATGACCTTTCAGGAGGTGAATTTTTCTGATAGCTCTTGGTGGCCTTCCCACAAATACTTTCAATTTCATGTAAGGTTTTATTACAGTGTTGTCATTCAACAAGAAAGTCCTCTTGGTACATTTTTAACCACAATGGGGGGAACCGGAGATTTTCAAGGGAGTCGATCCATCCACTATCTGTTTTTTTTCTACCGGGAATTAGTCAAAACTTCTGAAGCTGGTAAGGATGCATTGTCTACTGACAAAAAGCGCGTGTATGAGGTATTTGCTTTAACAACGGGCCAGGCTTGGCAAGTTCTAAAGAAAAGGGATTTTAGATTTCCTGTTCAGTTGTTTAAAAGAGTGGCTTCTTCAGGCGACATCAAAAAGCTGAACGCCCGAGAGCTTACAGGTCCCACCCTTTGCTCCTCTTCTCTTTACAGGGAATCTCCTTCGACCTCATCTTCAGAGCACTTATACCATATTGTCACCCGTATAAAGGCTCTCCTTAGACCTTCTGCCTATCTCAGAGCTTGCTCCCCTTTTAAAACAAAAAAAGGGCCCACAAAAGCAAAAATAGGGTTAGAACTAGGTTTTGGTTCGATTCAGTTTAAAAAGACCAACTCTTTACCTGGCTATGCATTTTTGCTCAACTACTTTTCCGAAGTTTGCTCTGGAAAATTTCATTGTCGACTGGATGATAAGAGAAAAGGGCTTTCTAAAACTAAAGAGGAAGATGATCCCGATCTAGACTATCTCGATTTCGTCCATCCTGTAGACTTAAAACATACCAAGGCACTTGATGCTGCGAAACAGGATTTGATTTGGGAGGTTTTTCAGGGCAATTCACAAATTAACCTCTACTTTTGCCATAAATATGCCAAAGACTTTTTTTCCTCAAAGCTTACCCTTTTCTTTCAAGGAAAGCCTTTAGGTGATCCTTGGGATTATCCTCCCTCCCTTGATGAGGTTTTTAAGTTTCTTAAGGAACAGTCTCAATTTTTAAAGGTCCAGGATAAAAAAAACCTTTTTGATCTTCTTGATCAGCTCTCTATTTCTTTTTTAGTTGGGGGAAGAAAAAGATCATTTTCCTTTATTGAGTGTATCGAAGGAGAGGTTACGACAGGTAAGGGGGTTACCTATTTTTATATTATGGGAGCTTGGCAACAAGCAACTGTGGAATACCACGTTTCTTTGCAAAGGGACTTCAACCTATTATTAAATGACTGTTTGGTTCCAGAGGGAGATCCAGCCCATCTTCCTACGCCTTGGATTCCCAAGGAGTCTTGGGCATCTTTCACTTTAGAAGATTTAAATCAGCATACGAGTCAAGGTGAAAGAGTCCTTAAAGCTTTTCAAGGTAAAAGCAAAAAAGCTAAAGAGCCTTATTGTAGTCAGATAGGCCAAATAGGTGGAAATAAGTGTTTTTTAATGAACTGCAATGTCAGCTTGAGTAAGCTGCAACTTAAAGAAAAAGAGAAAGCAGCTACTGAATCTTTTTTAAAGGAGCGTTTTAAACTCAAAAAGTTAGTTAAAGCCGAAGGTCCTTATAACGAAACCTATTTATACGATCAGATGAATGATGGAGATCTCTATGGTCCTGAAGAAGGGTGGATTCCAGGAGATAGGATTGATCATACGGCTCGAAAAATTGAGATCTTTGATATCGTTCGTTATACTCAAGACAGCTGTTTTCTCTTTCACGTTAAAGAGGGATTTGGAGGAACCACTCGAGTGGCTTGCTCCCAGATTCGTAATAGTGCAAAGCAGTTTCAACAGTTTAGAAATGCGATTGCCAGTTCGACTGTTGTTCAAGAATTTTGGAATGAAGTTATCAGCTCCAACGAGAAAGGGTATAGAGAAAAGCTAAAAAAACAGCTGCTAGGTTTAGGAAAGAACAAAGCTTCAGCATATAAAGCCTTTCAGGATATTTTTACTCGTCGTAATTTTGTCTTTGTCTATGCCTTTCTTGATTCTGAAGCAAGAGAAGAACGCCTTCTTGAAAATGAAAATAATTATTTTAAAAGGGTTAAGTTCCTAGAGAAAGACTTTAACGATCCTAGCTGTCTGAACTTTCGGAATAAAGCTAATATCAAGCCTTCACAGATTCTTGAGCTACTCGAAAAAGAGAAGTATCTTTTAGATGGGTGTGCTACCGATAAGTTCTTGGTTTGCCCTGAAAAAAATTTTTCCCTTCCTGTTCAATTAGGAAAAACGACCCAGATTCCTGCGATCTATCGAAAAATGAGACAAAAACTAGCTCCCTTTCTTTCTCAGTTCGACTCAACGATTGCTAAGGTTGAACTTTATAGCCTTCGGAAGGAGTTAGAAAATATGGGATTTGGATTTAAGATCTGTCAAATTCGAAGACCCTCTGGGGCAATAGGTCGAGGTTCTTTTCAGAAGAAACCTTCTTTGAATATTTCTACAGGATCAGCTCCTTATGAAGGGGAAGGAAATTGGGTTGCAAATAGGGAGTTTGTTTTTGAACAGCAAAGGTATAAAAGGGAAACAACCCGTGGCAAGGGAGCATGCGCTCTTCATGCTTTATTAGGAGAGCAGGTTGAGGGAGAGTATCGTTATCCAACTGATGCCGGTGATCCCGATGCTGCTGTTAAAGAGGAGTTTTTTAACCGGTTTTTGAACTCTCATGATCAAGATGTTGAAGGTCTCATTGAGAGGAACTTCAAAGAACTCCTCGGAGAAGTAACATTGCCATCTCAAAATCAAGGGATTAATGGAAAAATGATCTTTCTGGATGATGGGAAAGCTCAAGAAGCATATGAGACTTGGTTCAATCAAAACGAGGAATTAGAAAAACAAAAAAATGTTTTCTGGGGCCAGGAAGGGGCGATTTGGAAAGGTTTGCGTTATACTGGCAGTGGTGATGATTTAAAGGACGCTTTAGAACAAATCAATTTCGAGGAAGGAAAAGAGGTTTCTGCACAGTTTTTAGCACAAAGGGTTCATGAAAGTTGGGAGAATTTTCAGGTGCTATTTTTGCAGGAAAATAATCAGACCCTTACAAACGAAATCACAAATATTCGTGTTCAAATTGAAGAAATCAAAGCAGGACAGCAAGCGAAACAACTAGATTTTTTAAGTGAACCTCTTGTTTGGGAAAGGTATCAAACAGTCTTTGTTGACAACGATTATTACCTCACTACGACCGAAGTTGACATTGCAGCACGGCTATTTAATAAACGGGTGACACTCTTGGCGTACTCCACTGATGGTTCTGTAGGGCGTTCTGAGCACAATGATTTTAATGAGAATGCCCAAGATCATGTGACCATTTTCCATGAAGGAACCTATCGTAAAGGAATCCATTTTGAACGGTGTACGTTGATCCAGTAAACATCAGAGCACTTTACCTTGTAGGCTCAATCTTAATTGAGGGAGCGCAGGGAAGGTGGTACCCATTTTTCTGGCAGATGTAGTCGATGATGCGGCGGGAGTCGTTGTCATAGGTGTAGAGGAAATAGTGAAGGGCCACTTCACTATTGACTCCAACAAGGCGGAGGAAGGGGGGGGCAAAGCCGGGGAATGGAGGTAATGGAGGATTGGATGATGTGAGGTTAAACTTATACCAGATCACTTGATTTCCAAACTCTCCATTTCCGGGGGGGTAGTCATTCCCAAAGGTAGCGCTATAGGCGGTCGAGTATTTGGTGGCAAGACCATTCGGCTCTCCGGCATCCCAGGTGGCTAGGGGAGCAAGATTGCCACCAAGGGTGACAAGGTTAGGGGGAGTGAGCGCTGTAGCGGGGGCCTGAGGACCGCTGACGGCATAAACCGCCAGGTTGTCGGTGGCAACGGTGAAGTTTCCATTATTGATAAATTGCCCAGCGCCTACGGTAAAGGGATCTTGCTGGTCGACAACAAAGGTAGCAACTCCTTGGAAGGTGAGGTTAATGGCATCGACGGTGAGGGTGTTATTGGTCGCAGCGATAAAGTCGCCCCCCATCGCCACGGTGTCGGTAAAGGTCATATCGGCTCCTCCTGTTAGAGAGAGGAGAGAGGCGGTTCCGTTGGCATTCACTAACCCAAACTGGACGCTTGAACCGCCTAGCTGGGAGTAGGTGAGGGAGCGTCCGGTGTCAATTGCTCCTGGACCATTTTGGAGGGTGACGGTTGAGGTGGTTGCCGAGGTGTTTTCTATGTTTATGGCCCCTGAGGTGGTATTGGTGAAGGAGAGGGTTGTTCCACTGGTCAGAAGGGTAATCCCTTGGTCTCCATTTCCTGTAATCGTGGGTGCTGTCACGCTGCCGGTGGTTTGGGTAATGGCTCCTGCGGTGGCGCTGAGGGTAATGGAGCCGGCACTGTTAGAGAGGCCAGTAGTCGTTAAGGTGCCAGGAGCGGTAAGGGAAAGGATGGTGGCTCCACTGTTTGTCGCTCCCGACACGGTGGTCGAAATATCACAGTCGATAGAGACATTGCCTGAGGCAGCATAGCTATACATCGGAGTGGTGAGTAAAAACGGCGCTCCGATCGTTCCTGCAGTGGCGCTTAGAGTGACCTGCTCGGCTTCGGTCATTGCTGCGCCAAAGAGCGATCCTGTTTGGGAGGTGAGCGTAAAAGCTCCAAGGCGATTGCCTGAGGTGTCAAGGGCAAGGAGCATTTCATCGATGTTGATATCACCCGATGCGGTGAGGGTATTTGCGAGCCCGGCAGTTCGGGTTGTCTCGCCGGCGACGGCTCCTACTTGGAGCTTTCCACTATTGGAAGTGACATCGAGGTTTCCATAGGTATTGACGTGGGCAAGGGCAACGTTGTTGTTTTGAACCAAGGTGCAAAGGTTGGGGTCACGGATTTCAACAGTTCCGGGGAAGGTATTGGCTTGGTCAAGGGTGATGTTAGAACCATCGCCACCATTAAGGGTCGATCCTCCAAAGGGACTGTCCATCACGCCGATGGGGGGATTATTGACGCCGCGCGCCGCATTAATCTGAAGGTTTTGCCCCGCATTGAGAGTGAGAGGAGCGGTTTGGATCATGTCAAAATCTTCTACTGAAAAACCTGTAAACCCAGGGTCAATAGTGGTGACAATAATCTCTCCTGTGATCATGTTGCCGCCATTTTCAAGAATGGCTGCATTGGCAAGTTGGAGGTTGGTGTAGTTGGGAAGGAGGTTGCGGAGGTTAATTAAGATGTCTCCAGCGGCTGCCGGTGTGGCAAGGCTGAGGTTAAAGGTGTTTCCTACCCCTTTGGCATTGATCACATTTCCAGTAAGATCTCCATCGACTCCGTTAATAAAAGTATCTCCTCCTGCAAATATGGTAAACCCGTTTTCATCGAGCAAGGAGGTGTTGATCGAAACGTCACCTGCAGCAAAAAGATCATCCTGCAAGGTGACGGGACTAAGGGGACTCGTGGTAATGGTGTAGTCTCCTGCAATACTAGTGGTCCCAAGGTTTGTTGCGACACTGTTGGTAATGCTGATGGTTCCTAAGGTGGGTGCCCGATCGGTGGTAAGGATAAAGTCACCTACAATGTTAAGTGTGGCTCCTCCTGCTTGGGTCACGAGTCCTCCCACATCGAGATCAAAGCTTCCTCCACCGGTACTGATGTTTCCAAGGGCAAGGCCGTCAAGCTCTCGAATGACGATATTCCCAGCTGTTGTTGCAGCGGCAAGGGTTCCCACATTGGTTCCAATGTTTCCAATCCCTGCAGCTCCAATGCCAGTTGTTGCAGAGAGTATTACGCTATTTCCAATGAGGTTTTGACTGGTCGAGCTCAAGGTATTATCGGTGAGCGCTCCGACGGTGGCCGTAATGGTGATGTTCCCCGTTCCTGCATCAATGACGTTAAGGGCTAAAGAGGTGGTGTTGTTTACGGCAATATTCCCTCCACCTGTTGTGGTCGCCTGTAGCGTGTTAACCGTTGTATTGAGATCACTTGCGGGGCCAATGCCACTAAAAGCGGTTAAAATGAGGTTATCTCCAATGAGGTTGGGAGTCTCTTCAATGAGATTATCAAAAACAGCTCCTCCTGTCGCATTGATGGTGATATCTCCATTATTTGTGGTGACAAGACCGACAAAAACGTTGTTTCCTGCATTTAGAATCGCAGGATTTCCAACCCCTCCGACTTGAACCGGATCGGTGATGGTGAGATTTCCTGCTGTGGCTGTGATCGTAACCGACCCATCATTTGTGACAGCTCCTGCCGAACCTCCATTCCAACCCACAAGCTCGAGGACTCCTGTATTGGTAAGTGCAATATTTCCCGTCCCTGTCACCTCAGCTTCTAATTGGTTCAAAGTTGTTTGACTTGTGATGCCGGTAGCAGCGACAAGGTCTGCTCGAGCTCCAGTCAGGTTGGGGGTTGCTGCAGCGGTATTGTCGGTGATCGCGCCGCCGGTTGCCGTTGCAAAAACATCTCCGCTACCACTATCAACGCTTCCTACAGCAATATTTGTCGCAGCTAATAGGGTGGCATCGCCCCCTCCTGTTGTATAGGTCGTTCCATCAGCCATGGTGATCGCAGCCGTCCCTGCGGTCACATTGATCGGCCCTCCCGCTGAAGAAACATCTCCTGCTGCTGTGTGGACCACATTCGCTGCTCCATTTAAAGTGACTGCACTGATCCCTCCCGCTTGGACAGAGGCGCTGATGGTAAGGTCACTTGCAGCTGTAGAGATCGAGATGTCTCCATTATTGGTCGTTGCGCCTAGCACATCAAGACTATCGGTATCTACTATCTCAATCGGTCCTGTCCCTGTGACCGTTGCTTGAACATCGGTGAGGGTGGTGTCGATCGCGCTGGTTGCTCCGATCCCTGTTCCCGCTGTTAAGGTTGCACTTGCTCCAGTGAGATTCACCCCAGCGGTTACCTCGGTGATCTGCCCTCCTGTCGCATCAAGGATGATGTTTCCAACGCCAGCATCGACCACTCCCACAGCGATGTCAGTCGTGGCATTTAAGGTGGCATCGCCTCCACCCGTATTATAGACCGTTCCATCGACCATGGTGATCGCCCCTCCATTGGCGGTGACACCGATCGTCCCTCTACTCGAGGTGACATCGCCAGTCGCCGCATGGATCACAGAGGCTGCCCCCGTCAGGGTTACCGCATTGGCCCCTCCTGCTGTGACTCCATTGGTGACGTTGAGGTTGCCCGAGGCGGTGTCGATCGTAATGGGCCCATCAGCAGTATTAACACCAACCAGTTCCAGGGCCGTTGTATCGGTAAGGGTGATCCCACCCACTGCAGTGACATTCGCAGTCAGTTGACTGAGGTTAGAAACCCCATCGATGCCGGTTGCCGCGGTGAGCGTTCCTAAAACGCCGATCAAGTTTGGGCTTCCCCCTGGAAGGTTATTATTGAGCGCTCCATTAGTCGCTGTTAAGGTGACATTTCCAACCCCTGCATCGGTCTTTCCCATGGCGATATTATTGTTCGCTGTGAGAATCGCGTTGCCTCCTCCTGTGGCGATCGTTCCTACAGGGATTTGAGAGATATTTCCCGCTGCATTGAGGGTGACGGTATGAGGTTGCACCGACTGGATGGGGAGGGTGGTATTTAGGTCACCGGCCGTTGTCACCAGAGTGATCGCTCCATCGAAGGTGGTGATTCCCTCGAGAGTCAAGGTTTGGGTGTTACTAATCGAGATATCTCCTGTGCCAGAGACATTGGCATCGAGCTGGTTGAGGGTCGTATTGATATTGTCAGCGGCGCCAATCCCTGTGGCAGCTCCTAGGTCTCCCCGGTTTCCGATGAGGTTGGGAGTTTCTCCCACTAGGTTGTCGATGATCTCTCCCGTATTAGCGGTGACCGCAATATCTCCTGCCCCTGCATTGACAAGCTCGAGGGAGATATCGATATTTCCTGTCAGGGTGGCATTTCCACCCGCTGTTGTGATATTGCCCGACTGGGTAAGAGAACCCGCAGTGGTGACAATGGTGAGCGTTCCACTATTGGTGGTCGCCCCAAGAACCTCTAAAGCGGCCGAATTAGTAATATCCATGTTGCCACCACCAGTCACATCAGCATCGAGCTGGGTGAGGGTGGTTTGCAAGTTAATCCCATTAGCCGCAGTTAAAGTTCCTAAAGTCCCGCTTAAGGTGGCGCCACTATCAGTGATCGATCCCCCAGCAGCGCTGAGGGTCGCCGTTCCCGTAGCGGTGACATTTCCTGTTAAGGTGATCGAGCCAACGCCCCCCGCTGTCAGGTCGATGTTATCTCCATTTCCCGAAATGTCAAACCCATCAACATCGACAAGGGTCACATCGCCCCCCGCTGCAAACGTCAACGTTCCCGCATTGGTATTATGGTTAATCAGCCCAGAGGTTGTCATATCGATGCTGGTCGCTGTCGTTGTCGCGGTCCCCGTTAAAGAGGCGCCGTCGTAAGTGACAGCGCTCCCTGTCACCGCTCCGTCAACAGTAATCGCCCCGACTGCATCGATGTCAATCGCTCCCCCAGCGCGGACCGTTTCCGTATTGGCACCGGTGTCAAAGGTTCCCCCCGAGTCGATTGTCAAAGTGCCATAGACATTGATATGTTCTGCCCCAAAATTGTCGCTCGAAGACACCACTCCATTTTCAGGGTCCCTCAGAGAAATCCACCCGCTGTTGAAGACGTTACTTTGGGTCAAAGTAATATTAGAACCATCCCCACCATTTAAGGTCGAATTTCCAAAGGGGCTGTCATTGCTCCCCAGCGGTGGGTTATTAACCCCACGCGCCGCATTGACGATCATATTTTGCCCGGCGTTCAACGTAAATGGCGCGGTTTGAATGAGGTTGTAGTCGGTGATTGTGGTTCCAGTAAGGTTAGGATCGACAGTAGTAACGGTGATGGTCCCGGTGATCTCATTCCCTGCGTTGTCCAAAATGGCGGCGTTGGCAAGCTGCACATTAGAGAAGTTATTGGTTGTTTTCCGAAGATCAACGGTGATGTCACCAGTAGCGGCAAACGTTGCCGCCGCAAGGTCAAAGTCAGGTCCTGCTCCTGTAGCAACAATATTATTTCCTGTAAGATCGGGGTTGGAGCCATTAATTAAAATGGTCCCTCCTTGCGTGACGGTAAACCCTCCGTCATTATAGGCGGTTGTTGTCACTGTAAAGTCATTCCCGATCGTGAGGTTCCCCCCTAAGGTGACCGTATTGGTCGGCACATTAAAGATGTAGTTTCCAGCGACAAGCGATGCGCCGATCGTTGTAGGGGAGACATTCCGGATCGTCGCTGTTCCAATGGCGGGAGCAGCACTGGTGTCGATCGTTAGATCACCCGCAATACTCAAGGTTGTCCCTCCCACCTGGTCGATCAAACCGGCGGTTGTCAGGGAGACATTTCCATTCGTTGTGGTCACATTCCCCAAGGTTAGAGCATCGGTTTCAACAATCGTGATGTTACCAGCGCCGGTCACATCTCCGTTCATCCGGGTGATGTTGGTATCAAGTGTAATTCCAGTAGCTGCTGTGAGCGTTGCCTCGTCACCAATCAGGTTGGGAGATCCTCCCGCAGAAGCATCGGTGATCGCCCCGGTTATTGCGGTCAAGGTGAGGTCACTATTGGTTCCTGCTGTCACTGGCGCCAAAAGGTTGAGCGTTCCTGTCGTTGCCACCAACGACACCGTTCCATTCGTGGTGCTTACCCCGTTCAGATCGATCCCTGTCGTGTTGGTCACCGCTAAGTTTCCGACGCTTGTGACGTTGGCTTGGAGCTCGGTCAAAGTCGTATTAATATCACCAGCCACGCCGATCCCCGTTGCCGCGGTCAAAATCCCAACCCCTCCAATGAGGTTGGGGGTTTCAGCCCCTAGGTTATCGACGATTTCTCCCTTCGTAGCGGTCACCGTAATGTCACCCCCCCCTGCATTGACCAGCTCCAAATCGACATCCACATTCCCCGTGAGCGTTGCCATCCCTCCCGCTGTTGTAATGTTCCCCGACTGGGTGAGAGAGCCGGCGAGCGTTTCGATCGATAAGGTTCCTGTGTTGGTGGTTGCTCCTAAAACCTCAAGAGCACTGTCGTTCACAAGGGCAAGGTTTCCCCCTCCTGTGACGTTGGCTGTCACCTGAGAGATGTCACTTTCTAGATCGATCCCAGTCGCAGCGGTGAGCGTTGCTGCATTACCAATGACGTTCGGGGAACCTCCTGCAGAGGTATCGGTGATCGCCCCTGTTGTTGCGGTCAGGGTCAAGTCATTATTGGTCCCTGCTGTCACTGGGGCCAAGAGGTTTAAGGTGCCTGTGGTCGCAACCAAAGCGACCGTTCCATTTGTGGTGTTCACTCCATTGAGATCGATACCAGCGGTGTTGGTCACTGCTAAGTTACCCACACCGGTAACACTCGCTTGAAGCTCGGTTAAGGTCGTATTGATATCATCAGCCGCGCCGATCCCCGTTGCCGCGGTTAAAATCCCGACTCCACCGATCAGGTTGGGGGTTTCAGCCCCTAAATTGTCGATGATTTCCCCAGTTGTTGCGCTTACCGTAATGTCGCCCGCTCCTGCATTAACAATCTCAAGGGAAACGTCCACATTCCCCGTAAGCGTTGCCATCCCCCCAGCTGTCGTGATGTTCCCCGACTGTGTGAGCGACCCAGCAGTCGTTTCGATCGTCAAGTTGCCCGTATTTGTCGTTGCTCCAAGCACCTCCAAAGCGGCCGAGTTGGTGATGTCCATGTTGCCAGCGCCAGTCACATCGGCATCGAGTTGCGTGAGGGTTGCTTGGAGGTTAATGCCAGTCGCTGCAGTCAGCGTTCCTAAAGTCCCGCTCAAGGTGGCGCCACTATCAGTGATCGATCCCCCAGCAGCGCTGAGGGTCGCCGTTCCTGTGGCGGTGACATTCCCCGTTAAGGTGATCGAGCCAACGCCTCCCGCTGTCAGGTCGATGTTATCTCCATTTCCTGAAGTGTCAAACCCATCAACATCGACAAGGGTCACATCGCCCCCCGCTGCAAAGGTGAGCGTTTCCGCATCGGTATTATGGTTAATCAGCCCGGTGGTTATCATATCGATGCTGGTCGCCGTCGTTGTGGCCGTTCCCGTCAAAGAAGCACCATTGTAGCTCGCAGTGGACCCCGTCACCGCCCCATCAACAGTAATCGCCCCTGCCGCGTCGATGTCAATCGCTCCCCCAGCGCGGACCGTTTCACTATTGGCGCCTGTATCAAAGGTTCCCTCTGAGTCGATCGTCAAAGTGCCATAGTCATTGATATGTTCAGCGGCAAAATTGTCGCTTGAGGAGACCGCCCCATTTTCAGGGTCTCTTAGAGAAATCCATCCGCCATTAAAGACATTACTCTGCGTCAACGTTATATTCGAACCATCGCCCCCATTTAAGGTCGAGTTACCAAAGGGACTATCATTTGTCCCCAGCGGTGGGTTATTAACCCCACGCGCCGCATTGACGATCATATTTTGCCCGGCGTTCAACGTAAATGGCGCGGTTTGGATCAGGTTATAGTCTTGGCTCGATGTGCCGGTGAAGTTGGGGTCGACAGTGGTGGCGGTAATCGTTCCACTGATCGAGTTGCCCGCGTTGTCTAAAAGGGCAGCATTCGCAAGCTGCATATTGGTAAAGTTGTTGACCGTTCCCCGGAGGTTGACCGTAATATCACCCGCTACGGCAAAAATGGCCGTTGCTAAGTCAAAATTGGGGGGAGCGCCTACAGCAGTGATCGTATTTCCGGTGAGACTAGGGTTCGACCCATTAATAATGACATGCCCTCCTTGGGTAATTGTATTTCCATTGTCATTAAAGGTAGCAGCGGTCACTTCAAAATTCCGCCCGACCTCGATATTTGCATTGAGATCGACCGTTTGGCCTGCGGCGTTAAAGATATAATCGCCCGCAACAAGAGAGGAGCCGATCAGGGTCGCTACCGTATTGCGGACGGTGACCGTTCCAATGGTGCCATCGGCGCTTGTATCGAGCGTCAGATCGCCACTAATGGCTAGGGTAGTTCCTCCCGCTTGATCGATCAACCCTTCTGTAGTCAGGGAAACATTTCCATTATTGGTCGAGGTATTTCCTAGGGTTAACCCACTCGTTTCGACGATCGTAATGTCACCGGTGCCGGTGATATTTCCATTCATCCGGGTAATGTTGGTGTCGAGGCTGATGCCGGTGGCTGCGGTGAGCGTTGCCTCGTTTCCGATCAGGTTGGGGGAGCCTCCCGCAGAGGCATCGGTAATCGCCCCTGTCGTTGCTGTCAAGACTAGGTCACTATTGGTCCCTGCTGTCACCGGAGCGAGGAGGTTTAAGGTGCCAGTGGTCGCAACGAGTGTGGCCGTTCCATTATTGGTGCTCACCCCATTCAGATCGATCCCGGTGGTGTTAGTCACTGCGAGACCTCCCACCCCGGTGACATTTGCTTGAAGCTCGGTCAAGGTGGTTTGGAGGTTAATCCCCGTAGCAGCGGTGAGCATTCCTGTGGTGCCACTTAAAATGGCACCACTGTCGGTGATCATCCCTCCCGCTGCGCTCAGAGTTGCCGTTCCCGTAGCGGTCACATTCCCTGTTAAGGTGATCGAGCCGGCCCCACCAGCCGTGAGGTTGATGTTATTGCCATTTCCCGAAACGTTAAACCCATCGACATCGACGAGGGTGACGTCGCCCGCTGCTGCAAACGTCAATGTTCCCGCATCGGTATTATGGTTAATCAGCCCGGTAGTCGTCATATCGATACTAGTCGCCGTCGTTGTTGCGGTTCCCGTTAAAGAGGCTCCATCATAACTCACCGTTGACCCTGTCACCGCACCATCGACGGTAATCGCTCCAACCGCATCGATATCGATGGCCCCTCCAGCGCGGACCGTTTCGGTATTAGCCCCTGTAGTAAAGGTCCCTCCCGAGTCGATCGTCAAAGTGCCATAGTCATTAATATGTTCCGCCTCGAAATTGTCGCTCGAGGTGACCGCCCCATTTTCAGGATCCCTTAGAGAAATCCATCCCCCGTTAAAGACATTGCTCTGTGTCAATGTCACATTCGAACCGTTGCCCCCATTCAAACTCGAGTTACCAAAAGGGCTATCGTTTGTCCCCAGAGGCGCGTTGTTACTTCCACGGGCCGCATTAACGATCATATTTTGCGAGGCGTTCAACGTAAATGGTGCGGTTTGGACCAAATTGTAGTCGACATTTGTCGTTCCAGTCAGATTGGGATCGACTGTCGTGACCACGATCGTCCCGCTGATCGAGTTGCCCGCATTGTTTAAAAGGGCCGCATTGGCAAGCTGGACATTGGAGAAGTTATTGTTGACCCGTCTAAGATTGACCGTAATATCGCCCGTACTTGCGAAGGTGGCTGTTGCTAAGTCAAAGTTGGGGGGAGTTCCTGTTGCCGTAATGGTATTTCCAGTTAGGTTGGCATTTGTCCCGTTAATAATGACATCGCCCCCTTGAGTGATGGTAAAGCCTCCGTCATTAAAAGAGGTTGTTGTGACATTAAAGTCATTACCCACCATGATATTAGCGGCAAGGGTAACCGTATTGGTCGGCACGTTAAAGATGTAACCTCCAGCCACAAGAGATGTGCCAATTGTTGTGGGCACTGTATTCTGAATCGTCACCGTTCCAATCGAACCATCCGCGCTCGTATCGACCGTTAAATTTCCTGCAATGCTAAGCGTCGTTGCCGCGACCTGGTCGAGAAGGCCCCCGGTGGTGATGTTGAAATTTCCATTATTGGTCGAGATGTTCCCCAAACTTAAGGCGTTGGTCTCCACAATCGTGATGTCACCGGTGCCGGTGACACTTGCATCGAGCTGTGTCAAGGTGGTCTGCAGGTCAATCCCCGTAGCAGCGGTAAGCATTCCAGTGGTGCCACTTAAAGTGGCACCACTATCGGTGATCATCCCTCCCGTTGCGCTGAGAGTGGCGGTTCCCGTCGCGGTCACATTCCCTGTTAAGGTGATCGAGCCGGCCCCACCAGCTGTGAGGTTGATGTTATTGCCATTTCCCGAAACGTCAAACCCATCAGCGTCAACAAGGGTGACGTCGCCCCCCGCTGCAAACGTCAATGTTCCTACATCGGTATTATGGTTAATCAGCCCGGTGGTCGTCATATCGATGCTGGTCGCCGTCGTTGTTGCTGTTCCTGTCAGGGAGGCACCGTCATAATTAACAGTGGTTCCAGTTACCGCTCCGTCAACAGTAATCGCCCCGACCGCATCGATGTCAATCGCTCCCTCAGCGCGAACCGTTTCACTATTGGCCCCTGCAGTAAAGGTTCCCCCTGAGTCGATTGTCAAGGTGCCATAGTCATTGATATGTTCCGCTTCGAAATTATCGCTCGAAGTGACCGACCCATTTTCAGGGTCCCTTAGAGAAATCCACCCCCCATTAAAGACGTTACTCTGCGTCAACGTCACATTCGACCCGTCGCCCCCATTCAAACTCGAGTTTCCAAAGGGGCTGTCATTCGTTCCAAGGGGCGCATTGTTACTTCCACGGGCTGCATTAACGATCATATTTTGCGAGGCGTTCAACGTAAATGGTGCGGTTTGGACGAGGTTGTAGTCGACATTCGTTGTCCCTGTCAGGTTGGGATCGACAGTGGTCACTACGATCGTTCCAGTGATCGAGTTGCCCGTATTGTCTAAAAGAGCAGCATTAGCAAGCTGAACATTTGAGAAGGTATTATCGACCCGTCTAAGATTAACCGTAATGTCACCGGTGCTTGCAAGCGTTGCCGTGTTGAGGTCAAAGTTAGAGGGAGTTCCCGTTGCCGTAATCGTATTTCCATTGAGATTGGGGTTGACCCCATTGATGATGATATTTCCCCCTTGGGTGACGGTGAAGCCCCCATCGTTATAAGAGGTGGTTGTCACATTAAAGTCATTACCCACCTCGATGTTAGTAGCAAGGGTGATCGTATTGGTCGGCACATTGAAGATAGAATCTCCAGCAACTAACGAAGCACCAATCGTCGTAGCGGAGGTGTTGCGGATCGTCACCGTTCCGATCGAGCCATCCGCGCTCGTATCGACCATTAAATTTCCTGCAATACTAAGCGTCGTTGCCGCCACCTGGTCGAGAAGGCCCGCTGTTGTAATGTCAAAGCCTCCATTATTGGTCGAGATATTTCCTAAGCTTAAAGCGTTGGTTTCTACAATAGTAATATCACCGGTGCCGGTGACACTCGCATCGAGCTGCGTTAAGGTGGTCTGCAGGTCAATCCCCGTGGCTGCTGTGAGCACTCCAGTGGTGCCACTTAAAGTGGCACCACTATCGGTGATCATCCCTCCCGTTGCGCTCAGAATTGCCATTCCCGTCGCGGTGACATTTCCTGTTAAGGTGATCGAGCCCGCCCCACCAGCTGTGAGGTTGATATTATTGCCATTTCCCGAAATGTCAAACCCATCAGCGTCAACAAGGGTTACGTCGCCCCCCGCTGCAAACGTCAATGTTCCTGCATCGGTATTATGGTTAATCAGCCCGGTGGTCGTCATATCGATGCTGGTCGCCGTCGTTGTTGCTGTCCCTGTCAGGGAGGCACCGTCATAATTAACAGTGGTTCCAGTTACCGCTCCGTCAACAGTAATCGCCCCGACCGCATCGATGTCAATCGCTCCCTCAGCGCGAACCGTTTCACTATTGGCCCCTGCAGTAAAGGTTCCCCCTGAGTCGATTGTCAAGGTGCCATAGTCATTGATATGTTCCGCTTCGAAATTATCGCTCGAAGTGACCGACCCATTTTCAGGGTCCCTTAGAGAAATCCACCCCCCATTAAAGACGTTACTCTGCGTCAACGTCACATTCGACCCGTCGCCCCCATTCAAACTCGAGTTTCCAAAGGGGCTATCGTTCGTTCCAAGGGGCGCGTTGTTACTTCCACGGGCTGCATTAACGATCATATTTTGCGAGGCGTTCAACGTAAATGGCGCGGTTTGGACCAGATTATAGTCGACATTTGTTGTTCCAGTCAGGTTGGGGTCGACCGTCGTGACCGCGATCGTTCCACTAATCGAGTTGCCCGCATTGTTTAAAAGGGCCGCATTGGTAAGCTGGACATTGGAGAAGTTATTGTCGACCCGTCTGAGGTTCACGGTAATGTCTCCCGTACTTGCGAAGGTGGCCGTTGCTAAGTCAAAGTTAGGGGGAGTTCCTGTTGCCGTAATGGTATTCCCAGTTAGGTTGTCATTTGTCCCATTAATAATAACACCGCCCCCTTGAGTGACGGTAAAGCCCCCATCGCTATAGGAGGTTGTTGTGACATTAAAGTCATTACCCACCGTGATATTAGCGGCAAGGGTGACGGTATTGGCCGGCACGTTAAAGATATAATCTCCAGCGACCAGGGAGGAACCCACGGTCGTGGCTACGGCGTTCTGTATGGTCACCGTTCCAATCGAGCCATCTGCGCTTGTATCGACCGTTAAGTTACCTGCAATGCTTAGCGTTGTTGCTGCCACCTGATTGAGAACCCCTCCCGTCGTGAGGGAGACGTTTCCATTTGTGGTGATCGTATTTCCTAGGCTCAACCCATCGGTTTCGACGATGGTGGTATCACCGGCGCCGGTAACACTGCTATTGAGGCGGGTGATATTGGTATCGAGGGTGATACCGGTTGCTGCCACAAGGGTCGTTTGGTTTCCAATGACATTGGGAGAAGAGATGGCTGTTGCATCAGTGATTGCTCCCGTTGTAGCAGTCATCGTAATATTATTCCCACTTCCTGCAGTGACGGGAGCGGTAAGATTTAAAGTTCCTGTCGTTGCGGTTAAAGAAATGGTTCCATTATTTGTGTTTACCCCATTGAGGTCCATCCCGGCATTATTGGTGACAGTGATATTGCCCACACCGGTCACATCGGCTTCAAGCTGACCGATCGCGGTTCGGACATCGATTCCCAACCCTGCCTCGAGATCGGCAGAAGGACCATTTAACGTTGGGGGACTACTTGCTCCGCTGTCGGTGATCTGCCCTCCATTAGCGGTGAGGTTGATCGCCCCACTTCCCGTGATATCTTCATTGATAATGATCGAGCCTGAGTTGGTCGTTCCCGTCACCGTTTTTCCCGAAAGACCGACCCGATTGAGGGAGCCAACAGTCACATTATCGACCGTTATGTCACCTCCACCACTTGTTGAAATATCGATGGTTCCCGTCGTATCTCCCGCAACGGTGACTGCGTCAGGATCGGTGAGAGTGACGTTGCCTCCCGCTGTAAAGACCAAATTGGTGGTTGCAGTATTGTGGTTGATCGCCCCTGTTGTTGTGATGTCGACTCCCGTCGCTGTTGTGGTCGCTGTTCCCGTCAGTGTGGTTCCATCATAGCTCACCGTTTGACTAGGAGTCCCTCCTGTTGTCAAAGAGCTGACCGCTCCATCGACAGTGATCGTACCGACCGCATCGATATCGATTGTTCCAACCGCACGGACCGTTTCGGTATTGGCCCCTGTCTCAAATGTTCCCCCCGAGTTAAAGGTCAATGTTCCATAGAGGTTATTGTGCTCCGCCTCGAAATTGTCGCTCGAGGAAACCGCTCCATTTTCAGGATCCCTCAAAGAAATCCATCCTCCGTTAAAAATGTTACTCTGTGTCAAAGTGACATTGGAACCATCTCCTCCATTGAGTGTCGAATTTCCAAACGGACTATCATTCGTTCCAAGAGGGGAGTTATTGCTTCCCCGCGCCGCATTGACGATCATATTTTGTCCCGCATTCAAGGTGAAAGGGGCGGTTTGGATCAGGTTATAATCGACGACAGGTCCCGTGCTGATTACCGGGTCAACAGTGGTGAAGCGGATGGTTCCTGTTACACTGTTTCCCAAGTTATTCACAGTCACAGCGCTTGGGAGGACCACATTTGCAGCATTATAGGTTTGTTCCCGTAGATTAACGGTGATATCACCTGTTGCCGCAAATGTAGCGACCGAAAGGTCAAAGTCGGGGCCCCCTCCAGAAGGGAAGATATCGTCTGAGTTGAACTGAGAGGGGTCGAGGCCATTGAGGGTTGCCGTTCCCGCAACGCGGAGGGTATTTCCCCCATCATCAAATGTGGTCCCGAGCATCGTAAAGTTATTCCCGACATCGACATTTCCACTCAGAGTAATCGGGCTGAGAGGCAAAGTGGTTAAGATAAAATTTCCCGCAACCGTGGAGGGTCCGATATCGGTTGCCTGATCGTTAAAGAGGTTGACCGATCCAATCGTGATATCGCGCGATGTTTCAAAATGAAGAGAGCCGGTCACATTCAATGCTGTTAGAAAATTTTGACCGATTGGTCCATCGGTATTAATATCAACATTTCCATTATTTAGGGTGATGTTATCGAGGTCTAGAGCACCGGTTTCAAAAATCACAAGGTCGCCCGTCCCTGTGATCGTTGCTTCCAAATTATCTAAGTTGGTTGTAATCGCCCCGCTTCCTGTCGCTGGAGCAACACCGATTGTTCCCGATGTATTGAGTACCGCATCGCTCCCTGTTAAATTGGTGCCACTTGTCAGGTTGTTGACAATGGTCTGAGCATTGACGGTGATTTGCCCTCCTGACACATCGACAGCCCCAAAATTGACCGAGGTGTTCGCATTGAAAGTTGCATCGCCCCCCGTTGTTGTGACCGTGCCATTATCCCCCATGTCGATCTGTCCATTCGTTGCTGTGAGGGTGACAAGTCCTGCGGTGGTGTTGACTGTTGATGGTGGGGTATTGAGAAAGACGATATTTTCATCTGCTGTTAGTGTTAACGCCCCCGTTGAGGTATCGAAATCACTTGTGTTAGAGATCTCGAAGTCTCCTCCATTTGCGGTTAGGGTCATCGTTCCAAGGTTCGTGATCCCAAGGGTCGATCCTAAAGCAGCGATTCCAATGGGAGTTGCCGAAGTGTCTTGAGCCGTTCCGGTGACCGAAATAGCTCCTCGGGTACTCTGAATGGTGCTGCTCATCAAGAGCACCCCTTGACTCAAGTTACTTCCCGTTGCCCCCGTTCCCGCCAGGGTGATGGTTGCTGCGCTAACCCCATTTCCCGTTGAAGAAATTGTGATATCATCGAGAGAAATCCCTGCACTATTCGTATCGGTCGTAGCGGTCACATCCCCTGTGATATCGATATCTCCATTGATCGAAGTGATCGTTGCCGTTCCACTCGTACTGCGCACCCCGATATTGCTGCTCCCCGATGGTGTCGTTCCATCGATGGTGATCGTCGCAGCGTTTGCAGCTCCCCCTTTAGAGGTGATCGCCCCATCGATAACCACCCCATCATTTCCCGATCCCGAAGAAGAAGCCCCCGTTCCGGTAATCGAGATATTTCCTATCGCAGAGGAGAGAACACTCGTCTCCCCAAGCTCCACCCCGCTATTATTATTGCCACTCCCTTGTCCAATACCGGTAATATTAAGAGGGCCGTTTCCTCCTGTGATGGTTACCCCTGTGGAGTCGAGGAAAACCCCCACATTTCCATTGACCCCGTTCCCTCCAGTTCCCATCAATGTAGCGCCCCCATTTGCCATATCGATATCGCCACTATTGATGATAGAAATACCCCGGTTATTATCTCCCGATGTCGCATTACTCGTTCCCGTACACATCGTCACCGTTGTCGAATTCGCATCGATAAATCCTCCATCGACCCGAATGCCATCATTTCCTCCTAAACCGCCTGTTCCCCCTGTTCCAGTGACATTGATCTGCCCACTATTCCCACAATTTAGACGTCCTCCTACGCCGAGAAGAACACCAATATTGTCTCCCTCACCCACACCTCCCAGGGCACCCACTCCTGTGATATCGATCACCCCTTGGCCTGCCCCATTGACAAAACCAAAAATCTCCACCCCACGTGTTGAAGTTCCCCCAGAAAGACTTGCTGTTCCCGTTAGCGTACAGGTTCCCGCACCAAAATTAATTTCGGTCCCCGTATCGATCAAGATGGTCCCTTCCGAAACACCCCCAAAATTTCCAAAGGTGATGGTGACATCTCCATCGTTGGTCCCTCTCCAGTTGGTATCGATCTCCGCATTGGCCCCCAAAATAAATTGCGCAGTTCCTGGATCTCTGTTTGCAGGGATGGCTCCTCCATCATTAATCGTTGCAATAAAATTACTCCGCCGGACATCGAGCGTCCGGTTCGGTTGAACAAGGATTGAGCGACCCGCCTGCAACGTCAACGTCCGCTGAGTATTGGTTGTCACCGTCACATCATCATCAAAAGTGATGTCGGTGTTTGCTTGCAAAGTAACATTGGCGCTATTAATCGCAGCAGCGAGAGTGGCCCCCGAGATATTCGCCGTTCCCGCAGGGATATCGGTGAAGAGGTTATTTCCCGCCACCGGATCACCCCACGCAGCAATGATATTGATAAATTTTGGATCGAGAAGAAGAAGTCCCACATTTCCCCGCTCCGCGGTCAGATTCACATCCCCATCAAAATCGAGCCCCTTCCCCGACACTTCGACAAAGCCGCCATTCCCTCCACGCACACCTCCCATTGCCGACAGTTTTCCCCGGCACCTTGTCAACTCATCGGACCAGACGATGATCTTTCCCCCATTGCCCAGCTCATGAGCGCTCGCATCAATTACCGCACCCTTAACCATTTCCGTTTGCTTGGCATTCTTGATGCTAGGGTTTTGCCCCTTGTAGTCGCCCCCTACAAGGACCGTTCCACCACCCAGCTTATCGCTCACATCGATCGACGTATTTCCAAGCAGGGCAACCCGATCGGCAAGGACCTGGACCTCTCCTCCAGGAGCCTCAATCACGCCGTCGACATGGCAATCCCCTTGATCTGCAATAAGAAAGACCCGTCCCTTTTCCCTCTTTACCCCAGTTGCCTGAATCGTCCCTCCATTTTTAATCGCTAAGCTATAAGGAGTTCCCGCTGCGCGCACCTCTGTTTGGAGCGCCTGGATTTTTCCTTCCTGGGTGATGGCGGCACTTTCCTTGTCACGACTCACCCGCAAAATGAGAAAATCTTGAGAGTCGGGGAGCATGAGCACCTCTTCCCCCGCAGCAAGTGCCACTTTTCCGTTAGGGGCATCGATCTTTCCATGGTTTTCCACATTGAGACCGATTAGTGCCACATTCCCCATAGGAGTCAGAATTTTTCCATAGTTCACAACCCGCTCTGTTGAAGAGCCCTTAAAAAGCAGTTCTCCATTCTTCAAAAACTGATCGTTTGAGGCATCCAAAGTGGAAGCGACAAACGAAGCCGCATTGATCCGCCCGTTGGGACCGATGAAGACCCCCTTTTCATTGATCAGATAAATCGCCCCATTCGATTCGATAAGTCCTTGAATAGAAGAGGGAAGACCGCCAGTGACCCGGTTCAAAACAGCAGATTTGCTCGAGTCTTGGAAAAAGCGGGCGATTTCTTTAGAGTTGAGCGAAAACTCCTTCCAATTGATGATCGTGCGCCCGTTTGAATGGACATGCCAGAGCTGGTTCCCGTGCTTTTCAACATGGGCCTTTCCTGCAACCACCTTAGGGTGAGAGAGCTTCGCTTGGACAAAAAGCGGAAAGATAAGAATAAAAAAATATAAAAATCTAACCATAAAAACTAAGCAAAATAAACCCACAACCCAGGTTATTCATTACTTAGTTTTCATATAGAGTAATTTGCCTGTAGTTTCAATAGCTAATGACAAGGCTAAAATTGACCCGACCGCCGAGGCTATCTTCGAACTCCGTTTTATGGAGGCGGAAGCCCCAGTAAGCCGCTAAGTTTAAGTAGGGATCGATGAAGTAGCGGACACCTGGACCAACTCCTACGATATAGCTTGTGCTTGGCGTTAAAAGTTGACCTGTGAAAGGATCCTTGACTTTCTTATGAACTTGGGCCCATCCATAGTCGATAAAAGCAAGAAACGTGAGCTTGTCGATCGTCTCTTTTTTGCATGCCACCTTCCATCCCAAGATCGACAGGGGAGGAGCGGTAAATTCGATGCTCGAAAAGATCGCATCATCTCCATTAAGAATCCGTTCCCGGTAGCCTCGAACTGTGTCGAAACCTCCAAGTCCCTCTTGCTCACTGGGGAGGAGATTTTGGTTAGCGATCTGACCACTAAAGCGGAAGCTAATTCCAAAACACATCGGAAGGTGGAAGCGGGAAGAGAGCTCCCCTTTGACGTAGAAGTACTTGGGGCGTGCTCCAGGAGCTAAAAGTTGGTAGGCCTTTTCCGATTGGTGGGAGAACATCCGCGCAGGGGAAAAGTAGACCCCCAAGTCGGCTAGAATCGTTCCCCACGGCCATCCCGACTGGTATTGATAGTTAATCAGAAACTGGGACAAGTTTGTAATATTCACAAAGACAGGATCTTCCGAAAGAAGGGCGTTGTTGTTGCTCTCTTTGAAGTCAAACCCGATCGAAAAGTCGTTGTAATGCTTTCCCCGTGCAAAGAGGGGGAAATGGTAGCGGCCACTTGCTTGAACATTGTGACCTTCATTTCTCGATTCAGCCCCCACCTCACCATTTTTGATTCGGGAGTAACCTCCAAAACAAACGAGCGCCTGCCTGTAGGGGAGGGGGACTTCATAGTAGCCGGCGTGGGCAATCAGATCGGTGATTTTATCCACAGAGGTCGTGATCTGGTAGGAGAGAGTCTGCCCCAACCCGAGAAAATTTCCCCAGTTAAACCCTCCAAATTGGCGGAGTTTTCCATAGGCCTTATTTCCTCGGTTATCGATTCCTGCATAGATCCGAAATGGACGAAGTTCTTTTGTCACGAGTTCCAAGTCGGTTGTTCCAGCCATTTTCCCCTCCATGAAAACCGCATTGGTTTGACGAAAAGGGTTTCGGTTTAAAAAAGCCAAGTCCGCATTGAGGGTGTTGGTGTCGATCGGCTCTCCCACTTCCAAGTGGATATTATCGATCATTTTTCCCGAGGAGGTCCATCGGTTCCCCGTTGTTTCGATCCCTCCCAAAGTGCTCTCATGAATAAGAACCTGAAGGACTCCCTCGGTCACCTCTTGAGGGGGGATGATCACTTCAACAAAAGGGTGACCCTTTTTTTCGTAGTAGACCGCAATGGCCCCTTTGATCTCTTGAAGTTGCTCTTGACTGAGAGGTTTATTTAAAAAGCGGCTGCCCAGATCATTGGTGAAGCGGCCCCATGCAAGTCGTGAGCCAACTACTTTAACACCCACCACTCTCACTCCGCAAACATCGCCCAGCTCTTCCTTCTTGATCGCCTCACTCTTGTTCGATAAAACGATTGCCCTTAGGTGCTCGACCAAACATGCATCATCAGCAAGTAGGCAGGACACAGCAAGTAAAATAACTAAGAAAAAAGCACGCATCATTCCCATGATGTATCAGTTATCTTTTCGAAAGTAAAGTAATTTGGTCATCAAGGTAGGTAACAAGCGAGGGGCTGGTCTCTTCGAGGAAAGCGCGAAGATCTAGCGTAGCCAATCTCAGATCTTCCTTATTGGGAAGCGCGGGGAGAGCGGGAAAGAACTCGCCGATGTCGATCTGAATGGCCCGATCATCGAGAAAACCGAGATTTTTTCGGCAGTCGATGTCGTTATCGCCTACCCCTTTTCCCCGGCGGGTGTGGAGGAGGGTGAGAATCGCATTGATCGCCTCCTTTCCTTTTTTGGGATGGGCACGGAGATAGTCTAAGATTGGCGTCGCCCGCTTTTGCACGAGGAACTCCATGTCATCGAGCTTCAGGGTGACCCTTTTCCCATTGCCATACTCGAGGCGGATGGGAAGTTTGAGATGTTTTGTTTTGGTGAGGTGGAGATAGAGAACCCCTGTTTCTTCGGGGAGTTTTTGGTAGGCGATTTGGTAGCTTTGGTAGAGTTTATTGCGAAATGCGCGGTGACGGTTTAACATTTCACTCCGGACCATCTTAATCTCTTTTGAAAGGGGAAGGTAGTTGAGAAGGTATCGGGTTTTCATATGTTTTTGCTTGAAAAACTTGATCACCGTCTCCCCATCGGCGCTCATGAAGGCGTAACACTCCTTCCCACTCCCCAGTAGGGTAAAAGGCTCTTTGGTGATCTTTTCAAGGAGAGCCCGCTGCTTTTCATTGGGAGGGCCAAAGTCCCACCGAGAATCATAAGCATAGCGGGAGTGGATTTTCTTATAGGAAAACCCCTTAGTGCGCTTGATAGAGGTAAAATAGACTGGGATGAAAAGGAGCAAAAGGAGAAAGAGATACTTTTTCATCGGTAGGTCTCCACTTGGTTTTCCATTTCTAGGCATACTTCTCCGACAAACTCTGGAGCATGAGCTTGGACAAAGTCACGGATTTGATAGGAGAGAATTTGGAGCTCTTCGGCCGCTGGAAGGGGAACTTGATCTTCTTTAAACTCGCCGATGTCGATTTCGATTGCTTGGTCTTCTAAAAAGCCAAAGTTTTTAAAGAACTGGAGGTCTCTATCGTAGATCCCTTTTTGGCTCCGCTTGGCTACCACCTCTAAAAGGGAGGAAATGGCCTCCACAGCCCGCTTCCTTTCTCCCTTCTGAAGAAGCATTTTCAAGTGGTCGAAGGCCAGGGTGGCCCTTTTTTGCACGAGAAACTCCATCTCATCGACTTTTACCTCTAGGGGATTCCCCCACTGGTCCATAAGGGTAAGGGTATGGCCCAGGTGGGTTCCCTGGTTGAGGTGAAGGTAGAGGAGGCCCGTCTCTTCGCGGAGTTTTTCATAGGCGATCTTATAGCTAGTAAAGGACTTTTCCCTCTTCTCTGTTCTCTGTTTAATTTTTTCTATCGGGTAGAAAAGGCTCTTGGCAGGGAGAGGGAGGTAATCGACCCAGCTTTGCGTTCTCATATGCTTTTGCTTAAAAAACTTGATCACATAGTTCCCATCCCTTGATGCGAAGGCGTAGGTGTGGTTGCCACTTCCCAGGTAGGTGTAGGATTGGTCAAAAATGGTTGCAAGCTCCTCTTCACTTAAGGAGGAAAGCACGTCCCAACGGATCTCTGCGGGGTGGCGGGAGACGATTTTTTTAAGGGTGAACCCTTGGGGACGGCTACATCCTGCAGCTAATAATAAAAAAAGAAAAAACAGCTTTTTCATGCCAACAGTTTACACCAGCTGGGAAAGTTCGTCAAACTTCTCAAAAAAATTTTTAATCTGGCCCCGATTTTGAACGATGAGGCCGAGCACATAGAGTTTTCCTCGTTGCAAATAGACCGCGCCCATCTCCCCATCCATTGCGCGGGCCTTTTTTTCGATCTCCTTGAGCGGTTTTTGGTGGAGGGCAGAGAAGGAGAAGAGGGCACCCTCATCGGTTACCTTTGAGGAAAAACTCTTCTCTTCTAGGAGCATTTCAAAGAGCCCTTTCAGGAGGTGGGGGTCGATTAAGCTTTGCATGAAGGGGGGAGAGATTCCATAAAAATAATTTTCGATCAGGGTATCGTTTAGCGGGTTGTTTAAAAGAGCTTTGAGGGCTGCTAGGTTTTCATATTTGCGGCAGATCATTCCTCCATCAAAGTCGTCGACTTTGTGGAAAGTAGCCTTTAACAAGGAGAGAATTTTTTGTCTGGCTTTGGCCAAAGCGTGCCCCTTTTTAGGAAGGAGCACTTCGTAAAGGCTGATCTCTTTGGTATACCGTTTTTTTGTAATGCCAGCGACTTTTCTTTCAAAATTGCGGATCGTCATTTCGGGGGTTGACGAGATAAAAAGAGTGGGAGCTTTTGGCTTTTGGAGACGGGCTAAGATCACCGAGAAAAGAAAGTGGGAGGGGGTTTCATGATGGAACTGGACGATCGCTTTGATCGGTTCATGGATACTTTTAAGCTCTTTGGTAAGCCTTAAAACGTTCCGCACTTGTTCTTCATTTTTTACCTCGTTAGCCCGATTTTTTTCCCTTTTTTGGATACATTTTTTGATCTCTTTAGGGAGCTTTTTCTTTAAGAGTTTCACCTCTTCGATTCCGAACCCCTTTTGATCGTTTTTTTGCACTTCGATGTAGAGGGTGCGGACCCGATTTTTTCCTTGTTCATTGATGATGTGGCTGCCGGGGACAAGGGTGACATTTGGAATGGTTTTTTTGATGTTCTCAAAGAGCTCTTTTTCCTCTAGAGATTCGTGGGTTTCTATCAGGTTAATCCCCAGTAAAACAGCAAGGGTGGGCACCCCATCCAGGTGAAGCTGCATCATTTTAAAGCTGAGGTGACGCTCTTTAGGTTTTGCTTCGAAAGCGTAGGTGATAACTTTTTTAAATAGGTAGAGGTAGGAGAGGAGTTTGCTTAAGTGGGCGGTGGGGCGAGGGGTAGCAAATTCGTCATGAAAGAGGGCTGAAAGCTGTTCAATTTCCCTAAAGATGAGGGGATCGAAGGTTTGAGGTTTTGTGTCGATGATTGGGAAAAGGTGATCGGGGATTTTATCGGGGTCTTGGTCATAGATCCCTTTAAAGAGGAGGCTTTGGACATCTCCAAAAAAGTCTCGTCCCTCTATTTCTGAGGGATCTTTGATCAATGAGAAGAGGTTTTCGTGGAGGAGCATCCGTTTTTCTTCGAGGGTGAGCCCTTTGACCCCGACGATTCTTCGGGCGTGTCGCACCCCTAAAATAGTAGAGCGGACCTCTTCCTTAAAGCGGGGAAAGTTTTCCTGAATCCGCTGCAGCTCTTGCTTTGAGTCGACTTCCAGAAAGAATTCGATGACATAGAACCGCTCTTTGGGTCTCACGATAAATTTGAAGCTTAAGGAGCGGAGACAGGAGATGGTCATTTTTTTGCCGGGGCAGAGTTTTTGAGAGATCATATTGCAGAGGAAAAGAGCCACGCCGTGGGTGTGTTCTTCTCTGACAAGAGTTGTCAGGGAGAGGGTGCAGGGGGCCTCTGTTTCTTCTGAGAGTTCGACGAGGGGGAGGAGGGGAGCTAATTTTTCGAAGCAGGTGTCGATGGGGATGAACTGGGAGGTTTCGTGGACTTTAAAAGCGGATTCGGGGAGGATTTCCCTGATCAGTTTTTCCATGGAGAGGACGTAGGCGTCGAATCCTGGATGGGAGTGTTTTAGAGGAGAAGCAGCTTTGATTTTTAGAAAGTCAATCTTCATACTTAAAATCCTTTTTTTCGCGGCACCATTCCATTGTAAAACAATCTTCGAATTATTTGCAACTTTTTATTTTTTGAGGGGAGGGAGGTTGTGGTGGTTTGTTTAGAAGAAAGCTTAAGGGATAAAGCCGCAGGCAGAGCACTAGGGAAAAAGTTCTCGAATCTTTTCCCCAGACTCAGAAAGGAGTTCTCCTTTCCATTCAGATACATTACGTGCTTCTGAAGAAAAGTTAGCACCGATGATTGCTATCTCTTTTCCCTTGGAGGTATAAGGCTTGAAATACTCTTTTTGGTGGATTTGTCTCAGGGCGGCGTCAGCAGAATCATCAAGTTTAAGCTCTAGGATATAGGTTGTTTTAGGCATTTCTAATGCAACATCAATGCGTGCTGTATTTGTCGATCTCTCTGACAATGGATCAAACCCCATGCCATGGAGCATAGATAGAAGCATCGCTTGGTAGGTTCGCTCTTTAGCCCCAGCAAAAAAAATCCCTTAAAAGATCTCTGTTTTGTTTCGCAATTTCAATTGATTTTAGGTTGTTAATAATGGGTCGGTCATACTCGTCTATTAGAACGACAACCCGATTCCTCTCGGCAAGCTTTATCACGAGCCTTTTTAGTTGAGACTGGCTAGAGGCACCAGTTATAGATAGGCCATAAGTTGCGGCAGTATCTTCGAGCGTTTCTTTTAGGCCAATTTCGAGCTCCTCAGGGGATGTGTTCAGAATTTGAGCAAAGTCAAAGTAGAGAACGGGGTACTCTTGCTAGTCATAGTCGCTGTTATAGATCTGACACTCTTTGAATAGCTCCTTATTCCCTTTAAAAATCTCTTCCAATGTATTCAAGAACAAAGATTTTCCAAATCTCCTGGGCCGGGATATAAAATAGTGTGGGGAGCCTTCGTCTAATAGCTTTTTAATGAATAGAGTTTTATCCACATAGACATAGTCCTCTTTATAGAGAATTTTGCTTATACTCTGGATACCAATTGGTAACTTTTTCATCAAAATATCGATGCGGATACCCCTTCCTTTAGGGAGGGGAGGAAGCATCGCTCCTTTTTAGATTGTTTAATTTGTAGCCATGGTTTAAAATAGCTTTTATGAAACGAACCATTTCTCTTAAGTTGACCCTTTCCGATAAAGATTTTAAGACCCTTTTGGAAACGCAAAAGTGTTTCAGCCGAGGCTGTAATGCAATTGCTCTTCAAGCTAAAGAAAAGCGGTGTTGGAACCATGTCGCTCTCCATAACTTTTGCTATTCTAAAATAAGAGAAGAAATTCCGCAACTGGGCTCTCAAATGGTGTGCAACGCCCTTAGGAAAGTATGTGGAAGCTATAAAGCACTTAAAATTAAAAAAGGTCAAGAAGTTCCCGAGATTTCGTTTAAAGAAA
>NZ_JAAEJV010000024.1 GCF_015356785.1 Candidatus Neptunochlamydia vexilliferae
GGAAAGAAGCACTCTCATATTTTGGGGTAGCCTATGAAGAAAGGCTCCCAACTTTGGGAGGCATCTAAATGGCGTTTACACAGTTTAATTTACAGTCTCCGCCGTTACTAATCTTCATGGGGACAATTCCTAAGGGCTCAACATCCTCAAAAGCAACTGTCAAATCATCTTTCTTTAAAAGGGAACTCATGCGAACCCCCAATACAACAAGGCATTTATGAGAGCCCTTGCTAACAACATGGTCTGGAATCCAGATCCAGTCGTCAGCTGCTTCTTTGGTCCTGGTTAGTTTATGTAACCCGAGTTTCATCTCCCACTGAATACAAGTTTCTACTGCAGGGGCTCGATCAATTTTCTTTTGTTGATGAAAGACTTCCATTGCATTTGCTGTTCCGGAAAAGCTTAAACTGGCTGAGTGGAGAAGGGTTAGCGTTGTTGTTATGAAACCGGTCCAGTATGTATGTTGGCGAGGTTTTTCAGTTAGTGGGACCAGTCGTTTTTTTTTAATTCTTCAATTTGCTGGTCAGCCTTTTCTAATCGAGATTTAAGATCGGCAATTTCAATTTCTTTTTGAGCTAATTCCTCTTGAGCTCTGCAATGCGATACCTTTTCTTCAGATAGTTTTTTATTCAATAAATCACGGCTTGCCCTTGCCCGTTTTACAGCAATTTTTTGCTTTTGGAGCTCATACTTTGATTTTATAGTCTTGCTCTTCCAAGAACTGCGGCTTTCTTCAAGCCATTGAATCGCTTTATCTATTCTTTTTGGTAATTCATTCCTTAATTTATCCATATCCTCTCCTTAGCTTAGGTAAAAGACATTTTGAACAAAATCAAATTGGATGAAAAGCAAAAACTTTACTTAACCCCAAGATTCCCAAAAATTAGGCAATTCCTGACACGCCAGTTCCTTTAAGAGCTTTAAATTTAAAGTCAAGCCGCACCTTTCTCAGGTTAAGAAGTGTAGCCACTACAGCCAAAGCAGCCCCTAGAGCCGCTCCTTTCCAGTGGAAGAAAAACTTTTCCGACTTGGCGGTTCTTGCAACGCCCCAAACTAAGAAATAAGCAAGCGCTGTAGCCGCAACTTTTTCTGCTGTCTTCTTATCTTGCATGGTTCCCAATACAGCGGCGCTTAGCGCTCCTGTTAAGACAACCGGGATGCGGGTTGTCCCATCGAGCATCTTTAAAACAGCTGGGATACAGGGAACAAGCGAAACAGCAAGAACGGCTGTCGGTTCAATATATTTATTAGCGTTGAATATAGGCATGGAGGAACTCCTGTTAAAATTTTATTAAGAATATACAGAAACCGCTTTAAAATGACAAGGATTATTCTTCCTCTTCGTCCTCGTCCTCTTCACCGAAGAGGTAGTCCCCCTCTTCGTCTTCGTCGAGCTCCTCTTCGGCACCAAGGTCGGAGTGAGGATCGAGGTAGAAGGCAAGGGAGGTGGCCCGTGGGAGGGGGAGGTAGTCGCTCTGCTCCTCCTCGGAGAGGGGCTTGGAGTGGAGGACCCGCCAGAAGCAGATGATGATGAAGAGGGCACAGAGGAGGGTGACATAAAGAAAGAGACCGCTCGGACCCACGATTGTCATGAAGAGGGGTGAAACGAGAGGACCGACGATACACCCCGTTCCATAGATGATCATGAGAGCGCAAGTGATCCCGATGATCTTTTTGTCAGAGAAGTGGTCGCAGGTATAGGTGATCGACAAGGGGTAAAGGGTAAAGGAAATCCCCCCGAAGACGATCATGAGAAGGAGGAGGAGCCAGTAAGGATAGTGGGGACTGAGAAAAAGGGCATAGGTTAAGACCATGAGGACCAAGCAGACACCGATGATCACTTTGCGCCGGTTAAAGATGTCGGAGAGGTGGCCGATGGGCCACTGGAGAGCGAGCCCTCCGAGGATGGTGAGTCCCATTACCTGGGAAATCTGGAGAACGGAGAGCTTGATCTCCTTTCCAAAGATGGGGGCCAGCCCATAAAAGGAGCTCATGATCATCCCGGCGATAAAGCAACCAATGGGGCCAAGGGGGGCTTTTTTTAGAATTTGAAAGATGTTGGTGATCGAAGTTTCGAGAAGGAGAGGTCCACTACTTTTCATCATGCAGACGGGGATGAGGGAAAGGGAACTGAGGATAATGGTAATGGCAAAGGGAAAGAGGCTTTCAATGGGCGCTAGGTTGAGCATAAACTGTCCAAATCCTTGGGCGAGGTAGAGGGTGGCCATATAGAGGGAGAGGAGACGCCCTCGACTTTTAATCCCTGAGGAGAGGAGGAGCCAGCTTTCGATGACGATAAAAAAGCCGGAGGCACAAAAACCTGAAAAGAAGCGGAAAAAGGTCCAGGAAACGGGGTCGATAATGAGCGCTTGCATGACAAAAACAAAGGAGTTGACCGAGGCCATAATGGCAAAGGTGCGGATATGGGCAATCCGATCGATCAGCCGCTCGACATAGATGGAGCCGATCATGATCCCTGCAAAGTAGGAAGCGTTCATCACCCCCACAACCCAGCTAGGGGCTCCATCGGCAGCGAGGCGGAGGCTGGCAAAGGTGTTGAAAAAGCCGTTGCCAAGCATCACGATGACGAGGCTGACAAGAGGAGGGATCACACTGCGAAATAGTTTTCTCATGCAGGTCTCTTCTTAATGACGATTTTCATGCTGGCTTCGGGCGAGGTCCATTTCCCATCGGTTCGGATCAAGGGCTGTGTGACGATCATGTACTTCTCCTTTTCAAAGGGGTGCTCGACCTCTCCCCTTTTGGTAATGACCTGTTCAAAGGAGTACCGGATTTCGATCTCGTTGTCACCTTTTTTTGCAGCGGTGATGTCAGAATTGGAAAAGATGGGGAGAAAATACTCTGACTTTTCTCCTAAAAGTTTCATCACTCCTTCCTCAATTGCCGCTTGGAAGGCTTGTTTTCCCACCAGGGAAAAAGCCTCTTGGAGGAAGGAAAAAATGGGGCGATCGGCAGAGGCGATTTTCTCCATCTGTTTATAGACCTCTAAAAGCTTTTCCATCGAAAAGGACTCGGTTTTCGGAGCTTCATAGAGGAGGGTCGCCTCTTCATAAAGATGGAAAGAGGGCCACTCCCGGTTGAGCTCTTTAGCAAAGTTAACGGTCATAAAGGAAAGGGAGGGATCTTCTTCGATCTTTTCGTTAAAGCTGGGGAAGGCTTCGGGATCTCCCGTTACCTTTTCATGGGCTCCTCCCTCTAATTTTTCGATAAAGGAGAGTTCTTTTGCAATCGTCTCGGGACACTCTTCAAAGGCCCAGTCGAGAAGGCCGAGGGTCACCTTGGAAACCTCTTGGATCGAGAGGAGAAAGTCCCACTGGTACTTATTGAGGACGAGGGCGCAAAGACCAAACTGCTCCTCTTCACTCATATGGAAGAGAACCTCTTGCTGATTCCCAAGCTGGATGAGTTGCCGTCGGTTTTCTAGAGGGAGATCGCGGGGTAGATAGCGGCTGGCAAGGTAGGTTTGCAAGGTCTCGATATCTTTTTGGGAGGTCTTTGCCAAGGTGTCGATCAGGTGGTAAAGATCAGAGTTATCTTCTTTCAAATCTTCAAAGTCTTGGTAGGCAAGGACGATCTCTTGAAAGGCCTTGCCTAGCTCTCGGAATTTGGTGAGAAGGGCTCCATTTTTTCGAGAAACCGAGGTGCGTGAGAGGCGGTCATGGGTTCCGGCTGGGGTGAGGCAGTGCTCTTCTTTGAGAGTTTTGTTACAAAAGTTGATGTTTTGGATTTGCCGGTATTGGTTAATCCGCGCTTTTTTCTTGAGCTCATGCCAGATCTTCAAATAATCGAGCCGCTTGCCCCGCGATTTTAGGCGGTGGAGGCGGATACTTTTTTGGTCGCGGATCGGGTTGGTGATGAAGAGGAGGAGCTCACTGGGGTAGAAGATCGCCTTAAATTCGAGGGCATCTTCACTTTCATCCACTTTGGAGGACTGGACCTGGAGGAAGATCGCATTGAGTGATTGGCGGGGATCGCTGTGGTTTTTTTCGGCACGGCACTCCTCGATCCGCTCCCGTAGGGCTTTGAAAAAGGAGAGTTTGCGGGCGGCAAGGGACTGCGCGATCGCATGTTTGGCCTGCTTGTATTTTTTATAGGGATAGACACCAAAGGTGAGGATCGAAAGGAGAAGGTTTTTAAAGGAGTGCATCTTAAACGTGGAGCGGAAGTGATGGGAGACAGCTCCTTGCCATGAATCACGATGATTCACATTGATAAGCTTTACTTCTGGTAATGGCCCTTGGTGCATGGATTTTCTCTCTTAAATCCACCCATACCACGAAGAGAATTATATGTGGAAAAAAAGGGCCAACCCAGGATCAGGCTGGCCCTATCAGATTACTTAACCAACTCAAAGGAGCTAATAAAGTGGTTAAAGTTGCTTTCTTGATAGTGCTTGACATCACACTCCATCGCCAAAAGATAGAGTTGGTTTTCGGCCATGATCACCCGCCCTTTAAAGTAGACCTCTTTCGACTGGATAAAGAAGTCGAGCGCTTTATGTCCGTGTACAGTGGTCAGATCGGCAAAGATCAGCTCATTGTCATGGTTTTGTGTCACAAGACCATTTAAGAAGCTTTCTAGGCTCATCTCCGCATGTTCCTCGGTGACAAATGGAGGATACTGCGCAATAAGCATCATGTAAACCGCTTTTTTCTCATGGGCCGCTACATAGACATCGTAGCGGAGGTTGTACCCCTCTTCAGGAAACGGCATCACTTGCTTTACATGCTCAGGGGAAGAAGGAAGTGAAACCATACACTTTCCATAAACCGAGTGGAATTTCTTCCAACTCACCGCTTCTTCCTGTTTCTGATTTCTTGCTACCAGATGAACCGGTGCTGCTAGAGCTGTTTGAAAGCTCCCCCCCATAAGCAGCACCGCTCCTGTCATCGCAAGCGCTTTTTTTCTAAAGTGTGCAAACATATTCCCCCCTATTACTATGTTGCTAAGGTCGAAACGACCCAACCTACGAGGAATAGAAGGATAGAGACAGTCAGCACTGATAAAAATACATTCAGCAATGCCATCCATGCAGAAAACCCTTGTACTTCCCCTAAAGCATGTAAAAAAATTACAAATCCCCAGACTCCCAAAATCAACTGTCCTATCCCAGCAACCGCGTTAATCGTTGCCGCGACTCCCATAAGATGCTTTTCATACCCCGGTACAAAAAGATTATTCCCATAACAGAGAATTAATCCTGCCCAAATCACCAAAGAAACAGCCATTGGCACGCTTGCCCAATAGGTAGCGGTCCGGATGTGTCTAAAACTCCCCTTTCCCTTGATCAGTTTCCCCAGCACAAAAAAGAAAAAGCTCGTCACATTAAACAGAAGGTAACCGACCGGAATCGCTAAAATCGCTGCCAAAATCAAAATCACGATAAGAGAGCTTGCCCTTCCTAAAGCTAGAAACTGAGAGGCTTGCAGTAAGTACTGGAACCCATAAATCGCGCAAAATGTTGCAAACCGATAGTTTGGATTGTGCTGAGTTAGTGTCCGAATGGTTTGCCGTGGTCTGACCCACATACTGAGCCATGGATTACACCCTAGCACCCGGCGATCGGTATTTTCACTCATATTTGACCCCTCTTTTGAACGCCCTTTGCCCTCCAAAAATTTCGCCTTGTCTTATGGACAATGTTCTCAATTTTAGGAAAGCAAATGCCGCTAAAATAGGCGCACAAATATTGGCAAAAATATCGATCGCCGTGTGCTTTTTCTTTATTCATATCGTTCCCTCAAGCTCTTTTTCCTTGCCACCCTCATCTTTAATCTAGCTCAAAAAAATTAATTTGGCAATAAAAAACTACATAAAAATGTAATTTAAAAATAAAAACAAAGCTGAACGTTTTATTTACATAATATATTGAAAATAGAGAACTAAGAGAAGCGAGGTAAAGACGGGAAACTTAACCGGTTTATAATCAAAAGTCTTATGAAAGATATTAAAAAGACAAAGGATGAGTAGAGAGGGGTACATCACCTGAAGGATGGGGGCAAGGAGACGCACGATCCCCGTAAACTCTAAGGTGGACACCAAGGCTGCAATAGTGAGAACCACAAGGAGGGATAACTCGTAGGAAATCCGTCCCTTAGAGATTCTTTTTTGCAAGAACTCAGCGCAGACAACGGTTAAGGCGATCGCTGTTGTTAAGCAAGTTAGGGCGATGGAGACGCAGACGATAAGGCCAGCGTGGTGTCCTAGGACGACCTGGCCGATCCGCCCGAGGAGCTGCTCAGCTCCCACACCGTCGAGGGAGAGGCTATGGAAGGCGGCTACATAGCTAAATCCAATATAGATTCCGCCGAGGAGTCCGGCACCGATCAAGCTCGCTTTAAAGACCGGGAGGAGAAGACTTTTTTTCTCTCCTGCCTGCTCCTTCAGCTTGCTGTAGACAAGGGAGGAGAAGAAGAAGGCCGCTAGGAGATCCATTGTGTTATACCCTTCCTTTAAGCCATAAAAGAAGGGGTGAGAAACCTGAGAAGAGCCAACTGGGTCGGTTGATGAGAAGAAGACCCCTTTAACGATGATGGCTACGAGGAAGAGGAGGAGGACTGGGGAGAGGACGCTTCCGATGAGGTCGATGATCCGACTTCTCTTCCAAGAGCACAGGAAGAGGATGGCGCAGCTGATGAGGCTAAAGGTGAGTAGGTGGAGACCTGAAAAATAGACTTTCAGCGTTGAGTAGGTCAAGGTGATGCAGCGGGGGATGGCTCCGAAGGGGCCGATCATGCTGAGCAAGATGATGATCACAATGGTTCCGGGCCATTTTCCGATCCGGCTGAAGAAGCTTTCATAATTTCCTTCAAAGAGGGTAATGGAAAAGAGGCCGCTGAAAGGGACCAAAACGGCAGTGAGGATCAGTCCCAGGAGGGCCCAGATGAGGCCTCCTTCAACGGTTTGGCCGATGACAAGGGGGAAGGTGATGTTTCCGGCGCCGAAGAACATAGAAAACATTGCCAGACCGATAGATAAAGATTTATTTTTCATGCACCTATTCTACTCCATAGAAAAATAATAGGCAAGACTGAGGGCGATGGTTTTTTTAATCTAAATTTTGGCATGGTTCAAAATACAGCATGCTGAGGTAACACTTCCCGAAATATGGAGGCCTTTCCACTTTATGTAGTTAATCGGGAGTATTTAGGAGAAAGATGCGTCGGGGGCAAGCCCCCTGCTGCCCCCTTGAGCTTCAACCTGGCAAGCCAAATCGACCCTCCTCGGGGGGCCGTGCAAAGCACTGTTCCGCCCCTCGTTCAGATCAATTTTGCATAGCCATCTTGAAGCCGTGGACACTTCACGACGCAGCTTTTCTTCGCCTTCGGCTCCGAAGCTGTGTTGGTTCAGTGAATTTTTTTGTTATACCCAAACAAGCTCAAGAATTGGTTTTAGGCAACGCGAAAGCTGTCGAAATTCGTCGATCCTAAGTGGCTAAAAACCTGGAAAAAAAACTTGGTCCTTCGTGAAAGATGTGCAAGGTTTTCTAGGAAAAAACCTTTCCAGCGAACTGACATGGCTTCGGAGCCAAAGGCGAAGAAAAGCCATGCGGTGAGCTGTCCGCGGCTTCAGGGCGAACCTGTAAAATTGGCATGAAGGAGAGGCCTGTCTAGGGCTTCGCCCAGACCCCCGACTGAAGGTCCGATTTGACTGTTCGCTTAGCCCCTGGTTGGAGGACAGGAGCGTTTAGATGGATTTTCGATTTTTTGCGAGAAAGTGAGCCTTGCGACGACCCCATAGCCGGTAGGCGCTATTGGGGAGGAGCAAGATCTCTTTATCGGGAAAAAGAAAAAGCCAGATAAATGCTCATGCCCTCTATCCAGGGGCCTAGCTCAAGGGGCAGAGGGGGCGCAGCCCCGACGAATCTCTATATGGATTAATGGAGTTTTCCACCGGTTTAACACCTAAGCCCCTCTCCAAACAAACCATTAAACTTACATTAACTAAAATTAAATGACATGTTTCAAGGCTTGGGTGAGCTCAGGGTAGTGGAACATATAACCAGTCTGCAAGAGACATCGAGGCTCCGCGCGGGTGCTGGTTAGAAGAAGCTCCTTCCCCTTTTGCCCCATAAGAAGACGGACGACAAGCTCAGGAAGCGGAGGTCCCACCCACCTTTTCAACCGCTTGGCTAGCTTCTTGGCAAGAATATCATTGGGAACCGGATTGGGGGAAACCACATTGACCGCCCCATGAATCGTTGGGGTCATCATCACATGATAGAGCGCTCCCACAACATCATCGATCGCCACCCAGCTCACATACTGGTGGCCATCTCCAATCTTTCCCCCAAGCCCCCATTTAAAAGGGAAAAGCATTTTCTTAAGGGCACCCCCTGCAGAACTCAATACCACCCCAAAGCGGGTATGAGCTACCCGAACCCCCTTTTCTTCTAACTCTTTTCCTGCCCGCTCCCACTGCTCACAAATCTCAGTAATGAAAAGTCCTTTACCAGAACCCGAGGCTTCATTCACGAGCTCATCTCCTCGGTTTCCATAATAACCCACTGCTGACGCGCAGATAAAAGCCTGGGGCGGATTTTTCAGTTTTTTAAGAATCTGGACAAGATTTTCCGTTCCCTTCGCTCGACTATCAATGAGCCGCTTCTTTTTCTTCTTGGTCCACCACCCTTTACCAATGCTTTCCCCTGCTAAGTGGATCACCACATCAAACCCTTCAAACTCGTGGAGCTGACACTCCCCTGTCCTCGGATTCCAACAAACACTTTTTTCCTCATTACTCTCCTGTCGCGATAGCTGCCACACATCATGCCCTGCAAACTCAAGGAAATAGGCAACCTCTTTTCCGATCAGTCCATGGGAACCACTGATAAGAATTTTTAGCGGCTCTTTAAAAGGATACTTTTGAAGCATTCCAATATCATGGTCAATCACTTGATGCTTATACTCTAAGATGCTAACCAGGTATTTTTTAACAATAGAGCAAACAAGACTGGAGTAAAAACTCTTCTGAACAAACTCAAAGCCATCAATCACCTCAGAAGTGTGGTTACCTTGAGGAGTGATTTTCATTTCATAGTAGTGTTGTCGAAGAAGCCCTTTTTTTAAAAAGGCTGATAAGTGCTCATTAGCTTTGAATTCAGCGTATTCAAAACTAAGAGTTGTCCAAAAAAATGGAGCTATCCTTACCCGAAAAGAAAGCTCTGACCCTTTCGCCTCGGGACGTCCATTGGAGTTAAGAACCTGAATCTTTTCATAAGGGGGAATGCTTCTTTCTAAAACCCTTGGTCTGACATGCCAATCAAAGATCTCCTTAGCAGATCTATTTACCAGAGACCGGATTTTGAATTTGCATTTTTTTGCCATATGCACATCCTCTATTAAAGCGATGCATATGGTTTTTACTACAACTAAAGATTTTTTGCAAAAAAGAAATAAAACAGGTGCGTGCACGCACCTGTTTATCAGATGAACTACCCTTTGTGTTTAGAGCCGCCGCAGCAAAGAGCTTTACATTTCCCAAGGAAACTTAAACCCCAAACGCCAGCAAGACCAACAATCGCATAAACAACCCGCGATAACCACGATGTATTTCCGCCAAAGAGCCAAGCGACTAAATCAAATTGGAAAAATCCCCAAAGTCCCCAATTTAGGGCTCCTACGAGGATAAGTATCAATGCAATAACACTAATTGCTTTCATAGGTGGTACCTCCTGTCCTATTCATCCCCTATATTTACCGGTTTTCCCTTAATTTTACCACCGTTTGCCACAAAAAACTCAAAAAAGTTTTGACATTTAATGAGATGGTGAATAAAATTTTTTGAAAATAGCTACTTAACCTCAGTTTTGGGTTTAGTTTGCTTAGCTCCAGAGGGAGTTTTGCTTAAATTTTCTCCTTATTTAATCGAAGGTAAGGGTCTAAATGGCCCTTTCCGAGATCAAAAAGGAGAAAAGAAAACTAAAATCCCCTGAGGCTGAGTAAAATAAACCCAAAACTGAGGTTACTTAAGGAGCATCGAGAATTATGAAGGCGTTCAAAGCATTTCTTCTATTAAGCATACTACTACTGGTTTGTACAAGTTTGGAGGGACGCTCGGTTAAGCGCTTTAACTTCAGCGTTTGGACCGACTATACAGGGATGAACCTTAAGGAGCTTTCCCAAGAAGAGCGGACAGCCAAATTACGAAACCTGTTTGAAGACAAGGTCCGCTTTACAAGACGGTACAATACCCGAAGAGCCCTTGTCCGAATCCTTCCTCCTTCTGAATACCCATTCTTTAACCCTGAAAACTTTGATGTCGATGAGGAAGACAACTTCTATTACTGGGCCCTTGAGCTTAGCAAACATTCTGAAGTAGAAGTCGTTTTTGATCCCGATCCTTTCATAGAGACATCTGTAGGCTGGACACAGCAAATCAAAGAGTATATCTACAGCTTACTCGGCTGGGAAATCACTGGTGAACCTCTCTTCGATGGACTAATCGAAAAGCTTGAGTGGGTCACAGCCGTCAACACACTTGGAGAAAATGGGTCGAAAAAACATCCCCTCATTAAAGGAATTACCATCGATCCCAAAGAACTTTCTGATGGCGCCATTCAGCTTGCCATCAACCAACTCGACCATTACAAGCAAGGAAGCGCTGACCATCTTCCTGAGAATGCCTTCCCTTCGATTCGGATGGGAGTTCTCCTCACCCTCGACCAAAAAGAGCTTGCTTTCTGTAACCTCGCCCACTTTCCCTTGCTTACCGATATCCGAGGAAAAAAACCGAACCACATCGATATTATCCCCCCAGAGCACTTCCCCTCACAAGGAGTGCAACACTTAGCCCCCGAATGGCGTATCCATAATAACCGTCCCCTCCTCGATACCGTCTATCTCGACCTTGCCGATCACCGCCTTGTCGAACCCATTTACCAAAACCAAACCTTAGACAAAAAAAACTTAGGACAAGTCCGCGCCCTTGCGCAAGATCTCGGAAATACCTTTAGGGGGACTCCTTTTGTCGAAGGGCCCGGAACAATCACTAACTTCAAAGGGGAAAACAAGGTCTCCGGTCTCTTTACCTTCTTCAAAACAGGAAGTCCTGGAGATGACGAAGGACAACTTATCGCTGGCTCAAAGATCGAAATCCGCCCTCCATTTGTGAGAAAAGCGGTCACCCGCACCTTAGCTGAAAATCCTGAAAACAACCGAAAATGTGCCTTGAACGCAGGGTTTAGCCTCCACGATGATATCATCGAAGCAAAGTACTATGTAACCGCGACCCCCGTGAACTGGTCTGCTCCCAGGATCTCCAACTATATCCGCTCTCGCATCTACTTCGTCTTTTCAACCGAGTTTGAACCGAATGAAAACGAATTTTTTGGAAACTGGAGCCTCGAAAACTTTATGAACTTTGTCTATAACCCAAGCAAAAAGATGGGCTTTCTATACGAACCCCTCTTCACCAACTTTAATGGACGAAAGGAAACGGCTCTCAATAACTTCGTGATCCACGACTTTACGACAATCCCAAATGGAGTCCCCTACAAAGAGTGTGACTGGAAGCTTGGCAATTGCCCACATCGGTAGGTTTTGCTTGCCTTTTACTCTTTATTTGAGGTAAAGTAGGTTCTTTACCAAGGAGACTCTTTTGTCAAATTTAGATAAGGAAACGATTGAGCATCTCACCCGCCTTAGCCGGATCCGCTGCTCAGAAAAAGAGGTCGATACCCTCCTCAAAAACCTCCAGTCGATTTTGGGATATATCGACCAGATGAAAGAGGTCGATACCGAAGATGTCCCCGTCTGCAACCACGTGAGTGAAGAGATCGGGATGGTTGTTCGTGAGGACGAAGTAAGCGAATCCCTTCCAAGAGAAACCTTCCTAGAAAATAGCCCCTCCCAGGTGGGAGGAATGATCCGAGTCCCCCCTGTTATAAAGTAAGAGCCATGTATAGAAAATCAGCCTTAGAACTCCACCGCGCCTTTACCGAAGGAGAGCTCACCGCCTCCGCAATTACCGCCTATTTCCTCCAAAGGATCCAGTTATTAGATGGGGAGCTCCAATCTTTTTTGAATGTTTTTGCTGACCGTGCCATGGAAAAAGCGGAAAAGCTCGATGCTAAGCGCGCTGCTGGGCAGCTGGTTGGCAAACTTGCTGGCGTCCCCATCGCGATCAAAGACAACATCCAAATCAAAGGGGAAATCACCACCTGCGCCTCTAAATTTCTTTCGAATTACTCCGCCCCTTTCGATGCAACGGTGACCCGCCTCATCGAAGAGCAAGATGGCATTCTCATCGGAAAAACCAATATGGATGAGTTTGCGATGGGCTCCTCGACAGAACACTCTGCCTATCAGCTCACCCGCAACCCTTGGAGTCTTTCCCACGCACCGGGAGGCTCTTCTGGAGGCTCTGCCGCTGCCGTCGGAGGACGCCTTGCTCCCATTGCTTTAGGAAGTGACACGGGAGGATCGATCCGCCAACCTGCAGCGTTTACAGGGACTGTCGGTTTTAAGCCGACCTATGGACGGGTCTCCCGCTACGGCCTTGTTGCCTTCGGCTCGTCACTCGACCAGATCGGCCCGCTAACAACCACCGTTAAGGATGCCGCCCTCATGATGGAAGTGATGGGCCACCCGTGCGACTACGATGCCACTAATGTCAAAAAGCCCGGAGAACCCTACCTCGACCACATGGAAACCTCCCTCCAGGGAAAAACCGTCGGAGTCCCCTGGAAATTTTTAGGAGATCTTTCAGAGACTTCTCGCCAAGAGTTTGAAAAAGGGCTCGAAGTCTTAAAAGAGCTTGGGGTAAATATCGTCGAAGTCAATCTCGAAAAGCTGAGGTATGGAATTCCGATCTACTACATCCTTTCAACAGCAGAGGCCTCGACAAACCTCGCCCGTTTCGATGGGGTTCGCTATGGAAAACGGTCAGAAAAAGCAAAAACCCTCGATGAAATCTACGACCTTTCAAGAGAAGAGGGGTTTGGCCCTGAGGTGAAACAACGGATCCTTTTGGGAACCTTTGTCCTCTCTTCAGGCTACCAAGAGGCCTACTACAAAAAAGCGCAAAAAATCCGCACCTTGGTGATCGAAGAGTACAAAAAAGCGTTCGAGATCTGTGATGTCGTGGCGATGCCTTCCACGCCAACACCCGCCTTTGAACTCGATGGTATTAAGGACCCACTAGATATGTATTTGCAAGACCTCTACACGGTTGGGGCAAACCTGGCCGGCCTTCCCGCCATTAGTGTCCCTTGTGGGACAAATAGCTCGGGTCTTCCCCACGCCATCCAGTTTTTGGGACCCCAGATGGACGACGGAAAAGTGCTCCACTTCGCCCACCAATTTGAAAAGGGACGGGGGCTTAAAGAGTTTATCCCTCCCCTATTTAACAAGGAGGTCGAGTGATGAGCCCTATCCCTTATGAAGAGTGGGAGCCCGTGATTGGCCTCGAAGTCCACGCCCAGCTCAAAACCCGTTCCAAAATTTTTGCCCGCTCTCCCAACCGGTTTGGTGATGAGCCCAACACCAATATCGAGATCGTCGACACCGGGCAACCCGGAGCCCTTCCCGTCCTCAACCAAGAGGCGGTTGAAATCGCCGTCCGCTTTGGATGTGCGATCGACGCAAAGGTGGCCGAGTTTAGCAAGTTTGACCGGAAATCTTACTTCTACCCCGACTCCCCCCGCAACTTTCAAATCACCCAATTCGATATGCCCATTATTATCGGGGGAAAAGTAATCGCCGATGTTGAAGGAAAAACCAAAACCTTTGAGATCCACCATGCCCATCTAGAGGATGATGCAGGGATGCTCAAACACTTTTCTGACTTTGCAGGGGTCGACTATAACCGGGCCGGCGTCCCCCTACTCGAAATCGTCTCCGAACCTTGCATGTTCTCCCCTAAAGAGGCCACAGCCTTCGCCACCACCTTAAAAACGATCTTAGAATATCTCGACGTTTCTGACTGTAACATGGAAGAGGGATCGATGCGGATCGACACCAACGTCTCGGTTCGCCCAAAAGGAGACAAAACCCTCCGCAATAAGGTGGAGATCAAAAACCTCAACTCTTTTAACTATATGGAAATTGGGATTGAGTCGGAGATCCGCCGCCAGATCCGCGCCTATACCGAGCGTCCCGATGAAGATCCCAATGTCGTCGTCCCTAGCGCTACCGTCCGCCTTGACCTCGATAAAAAAGAGACGGTCATGATGCGCTCCAAAGAAGAGGCGAAGGACTATCGCTACTTCCCCGAGCCCGACCTTCCCCCGATCATTCTTACCAAAGACTATGTTGAAAAGATCCGAAGAGAGCTTCCCGAGCTTCCCCACCAGCGGTACGAGCGCTACACTGAAAAACTGGAGCTGACCCCCTATAACGCCTCGATCCTCGTCAATGACAAATCGCTCTCTGACTATTACGAAGCAGCTCTTAAATTTTGCAAAAATGCCTCCTCCCTTTGCAACTGGGTGACCGTCGAATTTGTCGGCCGCTTTAAAGAGAGTAGCACTCCCCTCTACAAATCGGGGATCCTTCCCGAGCATGTGGCCCGCCTCGTCACCTTCATCGACACCAAAGCGATCACCGGCCGGATCGCCAAGCAAGTTGCCGATGTGATGGTGGCAAACCCGGGGAAAGATCCCGAACTTATCATCAAGGAAAATCCCAACTTCCAAGCCGTTCATGACACCTCAGCGATCGAGCCCTTCGTCGATCAGGTCCTTGCCGCCAATGAGCAGTCGGTGATCGACTTCAGAAACGGGAAGGACAAAGCCTTTAACTTCCTCGTCGGGCAGGTGATGAAGCTTTCTAAGGGGAAAGCTTCCCCGGATGTGGTCAAAGAGCTATTAACCAAAAAAATCTCCGGAGACTGAGATGTCTATTGCCAATATTATACGGAGCGTAAGCAGATATTTTCAGGTTGTTTGCGCTCGCTATAGCTATCTTGCTAGCGCATAAACGAGTGGTTTTTTTTGATAATTAAAAAAGATCCGAATAAGACCCTGTATCGGCAAGGATAATTGATGAAGGGGTTTTTCGGTAAACGAGAAGCTAGTCAGGCTCTATATGACACTCCCAGTACCCCTTATAATTCCCTCTCAATGGATGGTTTTTATAGTTCGGTGGAAGAGGTTTCTTATTTCTAAGAAGTTCACCCACATAGTATATCTTTTCAAGGTCTTTTCCCCTACGTCTCATCTTTTTAAGCGAACGTTCAAAAGTCTTTGTCGCTTCAAGTTTTAGAGGCATCAGAGGCCAAGCGCCTCAAAAAGATCACCCATACTTTTATAAGTGGTTCGTCCTCCTTTCTGCTCAGCTTCTTTCATCGCTTTACGTGTTCTAGCATTCGGCTCCTTATGAGGATAAAGAATTGGTTCTAGCGCTAATAAAGTAAGATCTTTCATTGTAACGCCGTACCTTTCAGCTTCACGCTTCAACTTCTTGTGATCCCTAATTGACATATTGATTGAAAACTTTGTCGTATCTGTCGCCATAAAAACCCCTGTTTACGCTGATTGTAACCCTATAACCAGCGTGAATCAAGTAAAAAGATCGATTCGCGCTGGCTATAGCATTATAATCAGTACGAAACCCTATTTTTTAGCTGTTCACGCTGGTTGTCCTCAAAAAAAGTGCCATTTAGCCCCCTATCTTCGACCCAAAAAAAGAAAACTTAAGCCAAGCTCCCTTAGGAATTGAGCGAACTAAACCCAACACTGAGGTCAATAGCATCCACTAGGTCAGAGTCTATCTCTGGATAGCTTGGAGGAAGACTCTGCAGGGCCTTCATCCCCTCAATATCACTTTCATAGATCTCAAGTTGAAGTTTGTAGGTACGACGGGTCTTTGTGCAGACCAGGGTTTGAGGAGATCCTATTCTTTCGGTTACATGGGATACATCAACACCAAGATAGCCAATGACATTGTGAAGGTGCTGGCGACGATCTTTCCTGACCCGGAAACGGTGGATTTCCTCCAGAGGGTCTAAGAGGAAAGAGTGAAGCTCTTTGCAATCCTCGCACTTACAAGAAGGCTTTGCTTCTATTTTCCAGTCCGCAGGTGGTTGAGGTGGATGACCGCTCCTTTCTAAGAGAACTTTTCCAATATACTTCCAAATAAGAACGAGCTCCTTCTGCTGCTTAAAAATCTCTTTATTTGCTTGATGAAGCTCCTGTAGGGCAGGAAGAAGGACAAATTTAGGGTCAAATATTGAGGAATTTGCAATCACCGCATGAGCCGCATTGTTAGCAAGATCTGTTAGCTCAAAGGCGATTAAAACCCTCCAAAGCTTGATAACAAAAAGAGGCTCAATCTCTACCTTTATCTTCGGAATAAAGGTAACCACTTTAGAAACCACCCCTTCTAAAGTCCCCTTATCAAGACCATTTTCCATCAGCAGAGCTAAAAGCTCCACACAAGCAATAGGTTTTTTCTCTATCCGAGAAGCAATAAGCTGAGGCAGTAAATCGGCAGGAAGGTGTTTTCCCAAGAAGAGAATCGCCTTGATTAGGCTGGCATTATCGCTTTCATCATAGACTCGATAAAGAACCGTCTCGATAAACCTTATGACAAGACTTTTCTCACCAGTAGCAATCAGAGCTGAAAAGAACTGCTCCTTAGAAGAAAGCTCTCTGGCGAAGCGGTAAGAAGAGTCTTCAAGAATCGACTCCAATCGATCTAAAGTCTTTTCCCCTGCTTTGAGAATCAGATTCTTCGAACCACCTGATTGAACCATCTCGTTGAGATAGGGAATCACATTTTCTACACCCCCTTGAAGAAGAACCTCAGCATACCGCTCTTTTTTCCAAATGACGAGAGCAGCGCAGCGGTAAAACCGCTCAAACGTTGCCCCTTCGTTTCCAGTTGCTTCGGTAAGATACTGCTCATCGGGAGGCACGCCATCAAGGTCTCCAGCGGGAAGAGCCTCTCCTCCCTCTAAAGGAACCCTCCCAAAGTCCATAGAAACATTGGAGCTATTTATCCAGTTGTCGATATACGCTTCCCTGTAGTCAACTTCAACAATATCAAGGTCAGTATAGGAGACATCCAACCTCTCTCCACGAGAGTAGTAAAGATCATCGTCATAATATTCAGCAGGCCCCGACTCTTCAATATGCACAATGCCGAGATAAACCTCGCAACCAGCATTAGCCGCCCCTTTTTTTAAAACATGGACCAAAGCAGCATCTTGGCTTTTTAAGGTGTCAAACGAAAGCTCACTAGAGGTATACTCGTGTTCAAGAAGCCAAGCAATCTTGGGAGGAGAGGAAGGATCATCAAAAAAGGCTTCAAGATGCTCTTGAACCCCTGCAACCTCTTGGTCGTAAATAGGGGGTGTCAACTTAGCAGACTTTTCATCAGAACTCCAAATAAGGTTATAGGTCAAACAGATCCTATTTCCCGCTTCAATCGGAAGCACTTCATGCTCACAATCTGCATAGAATGCCGCAAAACAGATTGTGGAGACCTCCTCTACAGGATTGAGGTTGATCTTTTTTTCCTTGCCCAAATGGCGAACGATAAGCTCTCCCCCTGCGTGTACCGAAGGAAGGGAGAGAACAAGAGTTGCAAACATCCCATCCGCTTTTTCAGTATCCCGATGGGGCAGGAAAAAGCCCCCTTTCTCATAAACGAGCATTTTATATAGCTCTGCTCTGACGCTCTTTTCCTGACAACCAAGATCCTTCTTCACCTTTGAAAGGATGTCATCCAGATGCCCCTCCCATGAGCTCCCTTTTATCGAAACCTGCTCGGGGCTCAGCTGCCAAACATTCCTCACCGAAGTATCGACAAGAGTCTCTTCTCCCCTTCCATAAGGAGCACGCACACTCTCTTCAACCAATCTTCTGGCCTGCTCTTCAGGAATCGGAAAAGACAAAGCCCCAATATTCTCAACCTCTATTCTCGGCATCGGAATTTCAACAGCACCCTCCGCACAATAGCTCCCAGGGCGATCAACATTTGATAAAAGGCTTTCCAACGCCCCTAAGTCTCGGTTATATTCAATTTCAATATCTTCCATTTCTTACCAACTTTTTGATTAACAGAGTCTACCTTTTAACATACAAAATTGATCACCATTATCAGATGTGTATGAAATTTTGATACCTATTGCTTTCTCCATAGCTTTTGACTAAAAAGGAAATTTTATTTTAGCTTGCAACTAAATTTTTGTAAAGATTTTTTTGCTCGTGAGTGGCAACGCCAGCGATTATGAATGAGTCGTGCAACTTGAAAATGCTGCCCCTAAACCTTAATGATAAAGATGGTTGCCTCAGTAGTATTTTATCGCTTTTCCATCAAGAGATCATGTTGGAGGAAATTGCACACTTTAGTAATGGATCTGCTACAATAAGAAAATGTTTTTGCTTAAAAAACCTATTTCCAATAAAGAGAAATTGAGTAGGTTTTTAAGAGGCCTGTCCTAATTTAAAATTAATTAGATTTTTTAGCATTTTCTAAAGAAATTTTTCTGCGGAGAATGCAGTCAACTTTGTAAAGTTGTCAAATTCGAGCAGGGAAATTAATTAGAAAAGGCAAAAAAGATAAAAATTTTAAATGAGAAAAGGCCTCCAATGTTAAGAGCTTTTTGTTTTTCATTAGTTTTTTTAGCTGTTATTTTATGTCAGGGATGTGACGTAAAAGGGGCAAATAACCCTTACGCCTACGCACCAACGGCAAGTAGCTCGGTCTGGCATCCCCCCGAAAAGGCGCGTCGCCGTCTTCCCGATACAGGAGAGCTTGAGCGGGAAGAAGAGGATTACGAACTCTTTTCTAAAGAGGCGCCGATGACCCTCGCTGAAATCATCGACGTGGCCCTTTCACGCAACCCAACCACCCGGCAAAGCTGGGCCGCTGCGCGGGTCAGCGCCGCAGAATATGGCCAATCCCTTCAAGACTTTTTCGTTTTAGCCGACATCGATGGGGATTATGCACGGAGTCGTTATTCTGAATTTACAGGTAGTGACCGGAATATCGTCTATGAAACGCAGTATGGGGTGGAGCTCGATTTGACCTATACGATTTTGGATTTTGGGCAGACCCGGATGACGAGTGAGGCTGCGCTGCAGTCGCTTTATAATGCCGACTGGTCCCACAACAGCCAGATCCAACAAACGATCCAGCTGATCATGACCGACTACTACAACTACCTCTATCAAAAGCAATTGCTTTTTTCGAATGAGCAAGATGTTGTAAATGCAAAAGTCACTTTGGATGCGACGGAGGAAAAGTTCCGCCGCGGATTGGCCGATGTCTCGGACATCGTCCAGGCAAAGACAAACTACTTGTCGCAAAAGCTGGCGGTCGTCAACCAAAAGCAAAACCTCCACAATGCCTACACCGAGCTGACTAATGATATGGGGCTCCCCTCGAATGGAGCCTACTACTTCCAAGACTACCCTGAAAAAATTGTCCCCTTTAAGCTCGAAACCCTCGATAAGCTAATCGTAAAGGCAAACGATAACCGTCCCGACCTGATGGCTGCAGAGGCAGAGGTCAAGTCGAGTATCGCCAGCATGAAAGCGGCCCGCCTCCAAAAATATCCTGTGGTCACCGGAGATTTTAATATTGGACGGCAATATTACAATAGTGGCATCTCCGACCACTACGACTTTGCGGCTCAGGTGAGCCTCACCTTCCCCCTCTTCCAAGGTTTTTTCATCGAAAACACGGTCAAAAAGGCCCGGGCAACGCTTGAAGAGTCGCGCGCTTCCCTCGAGCAGATCAAACTCGACATCATCCAAGAGGTTTCCAACTATCGGAGCGATGTCTCCTACGCCAAAGAGTCGATCGAGTATGCCAAGGCCTACTTGAGCTCTGCTGAAGAGGACTTTAAGGTCAATCTAAAGAAATACCGGGTGGGAACGGGGACGATCATCGATCTGATCAATGCTCAAACATCGGTCGCCGATGCCCGCTCGCAATTGGCGCAGGCGCAAAACAACTGGTACACTTCGGTGGCCAACCTTGCCTACGCCACAGGGGTTCTCTTCAGCCCTAAAGAAGAGGAAAAGACTCCCTACATAGAGTTAATTAAAGATGAGGAAAGTCTCGATGAAAAACCTTCTTTTTAGCCTGTTGATACTCGGTGCGATGGGATGCTCTAAGAAAGCGGCGCCCCCCGCTCCTAAGCCGGTTCCCGTTCAAATGGCTAAGGCCATTGCTAAAGATGTTCCTTACTATATCTCAACGGTGGGGCATATGGAGGCCTATAACATCATCGATCTGATGGCGCAGGCCAATGGCCAACTGATCGAGACCTATTTTGCTGACGGCGATGATGTGAAAGAGGGACAGCTCCTCTACCTCATCGACCAACGTCCCTACTTGGCTGAGCTTGAAAAAGCAGAGGGGCAACTCGAAGAAAATATCGCAAGCCTTGGGTATGCCGAGCGGACTGCGGAACGAAACTCGCAGCTCGTTAAAGATGAGTACATCTCTCAAAATGACTATGACAACTTGATTACCAATGTGATTGTCGATGATGCTTTGGTTAAACAAAGTCGGGCCGATGTCGAAAATGCAAAGATCAACCTCGGCTACACCACCGTCTATGCACCGATGGATGCGCGGGCAGGAGAAAGTCTGATTGATGATGGAAACCTCATCTTAGAAAATGCCGAAACGACCCTGGTCACCCTCAACCAGATCACCCCGATCTATTCCACGTTCTTCGTCAATGAAAAACACCTTCCTGCGGTGCAGCGCTACCGGGCCAAATACAACGATCTAAAGGTCTATGTCACCGTCGATGATCCAGGAACTCCCACCTATGAAGGGTTGTTGACCTTCATCGACAATGGGGTCGACCTATCGACCGGAATGATCAAGATGAAAGCGACCCTTCCTAATCTCGACAAGATCCTTTGGCCCAACCAATATGTGAAGGTGAAGCTCGTCCTTGACACCTTGGAAAATGCCGTCCTCGTCCCTTTCGAAGCGGTTCAGATCAGCCCTAAAACCAAATATGTCTACATCCTTAAGGGAAATGGGACCGTTGAAAGGCGCAATGTCACAGTCGGGCAGATGCAAGAGGACAATACGATCGTCATCACCAAGGGGGTGAAGGCGGGAGAAAAAGTGATCACGGTTGGGCAGGTCAACCTCTTCCCTGGTGCGAAGGTCACCGTTGTGACTAATGAGGGGGATAGATGAGTTTATCTGAACCTTTTATCCGCCGCCCTGTGATGACCACTTTGGTCATGGCCTCCATTCTCTTTTTGGGGATGCTCGCCTACCAAGGACTTCCGGTCAGCGACCTTCCCGATGTCGAGTTCCCTACCATTGAAGTGACCACAAGCTATCCGGGAGCAAGCCCCCAAACGATGGCCGATACGGTCACCTCCCCTTTGGAGCGGCAGTTTGCTTCGGTCGAAGGGATCCAAACGATCGCCTCTTCAAGTACCAATGGAGAATCCACAATCGTCCTTCAGTTCAATCTCGATCGCGATATCGATGCAGCAGCCACCGACGTTCAAGCGGCCATCAACCAAGCCCAACCCGACCTTCCGAACGATCTTCCCAACTTCCCCACCTACAAGAAAACCAATCCAGCCCAAACCCCGGTCCTCTTTATGTCGGTCTCCTCCGATCTCATGTCCCTTGGAGAGCTTTACGACTATGCCTACTCCCTCATGGGACGGCGATTGGGGATGGTCAACGGGGTTTCCGACGTCAATGTCTACGGCTCTTCCTTTGCTGTCCGGGTCCAGGTCGACCCCGACTACCTCTCGGCCCACCAAATCGGGATCAACGAAGTGGCCGATGCGATTGTGAACAGTAACCCCGAGCTCCCCGTTGGTAATCTCTATGGTCCCGATGTCGAATTTACAATCGATGTCGATGGACAAATGAAAAAAGCAGAGGGGTATGCCAACCTCATCGTCCGGAACAACAACCACGCCCTTCTAAAAGTTAAAGATATGGGGCAGGCGGTCAACTCCCTTCAAGATGACAAATACTCCCTGAACTACATCACCCCCGACAGCAAAACCCCTTGCGTCGTAATCGCCATTGTCAAGCAAGCGGGGGCCAATACGATCAAGGTGATCCAAGGGGTCGAAGACCTTCTCGATGAGATCAAGTGGGAGCTTCCCGTCTCGATCAAGCTCGAAACCCTTTTCGACCAGTCGGTCTTTATTATGGAGTCGGTCCATGATGTTGAGCTCACCCTCATCATTGCCTTTATCCTTGTCGTTTTGGTCGTCCTTTTCTACCTCGGCAGGCCGATGGATACCCTCATCCCCCTCCTCGCCCTTCCCATGTCGGTTATCGGCACCTTCGCCTTCATGTATATCTATGGCTTTAGTATCGATATCCTCTCCCTTTTAGCCATCACCCTTTCAATCGGGTTTTTGGTCGATGATGCCATCGTTGTTTTGGAAAATATCCACCGCCATGTCGAGATGGGAAAAACGACCTGGGTCGCTGCCCTTAACGGCTCGAAACAAATTAGCTTTACAATTCTCTCGATGACCCTTTCCTTGGCCTGCGTCTTCATCCCCATGGTCTTTATGGCGGGGATCATGGGGCGGATCTTCCGCGAGTTTGCCATCACCATTGTGACCGCTGTTCTGATCTCCGGGTTTATCTCCCTTTCGCTCACCCCCATGCTTTGCAGCCGCTTTATCGCCCCCCACTCCCAAGGAAAAAAGCTCAACTGGATCGAAAAAATCTCCGATAAGCTCAATAATGGCCTCCTCAATATCTACAAAAAGGGGCTCAACGTTGTCTTCAAACACCGGATCATGACCATCATGGTCGGGGTGGGATCCTTCATCCTCTCCCTCTACCTCGGCATGTCCCTTCCCACAGACTTTATCCCTGGCGATGACCTCGGCTTTATCAACGGGTTTGCCATTGCCTCCGACGCCACCTCCCCCTATAAAATGATCGAGTACCAAGAAAAACTCTCCGATATTGTCCGTCAAGACCCCAATGTCCAAGACCTCGTTGCCGTTGGGGCCATTCCAAGCGATAACCAATCGCTGATCTTCATCCGCCTCAAGCCCTATAGCGAGCGGGCGAGCATGAAGGATACGATTAACGAGCTCCTCGCCAAGCTCCAAAAAGTGCCCGGCGTGAGCATCTTCCTCCGCCCCCTTCCCCTCCTGAACCTCGATGTTGGCACCTCCCAAAGTATGGGGAACTACCAGTATACCCTTCAGGGGCTCGACTCCGACAAGCTTTACACCGACGCCCAAAAGGTGATCGACCAGATGAAACAGTCGTCCGATTTTAGACAGGTGACAAGTGATATGCATAACGATGCCCCCTACCTCGACGTCACCATCGATCGGGACCGCGCTTACGACCTTAACATCTCAGCCAACGCGATCGAGTCCGCTTTTGAGTATGCCTACTCCCAAGGAAAGCTCTCCCAGATCAACGGCGTTTCCGACCAGTACTGGGTCATTATTGAAACGGTCCCTAGCGCCTATAAAGACCCCACCGTTCTCGACAAGCTCTACGTCTCAGCCAGCACCAAAACCGAGATCAATGCGCGGGGCGATAACAACAATATTGGAACCTCTTTTGCAACCCAAGTTCCCCTTTCCGCCGTCAGCTCCTGGGAACAAACGGTCGGCCCCTTAAGTGTCGCCCACATCAACACCCTCCCCTCGGTCACCATCTCCTACGACCTTGGCGCCGGGGTTCCCCTCGGCAATGCCCTCGCTTCTCTCAGTGACATTTCAGATCAAACCCTTTCCAAAGATGTCCATGCAATACAGATCGGCTCCACCGAAATTTTCCAGCAGTCCTTCGCTAGTCTTAGGTTCCTCTTTGTGATCACTATCTTTGCGATCTATGTGATTCTCGGCGCTCTCTACGAAAACTTCATCCACCCCCTTACCGTGATGTCCGCCCTTCCCCCCGCCGCTTTTGGCGCCGTCCTCACCCTCCTGCTCTTTGGGGAGACCCTCTCCCTCTACGCCTTTGTCGGGATGATCATGCTTCTAGGGATCGTCCTTAAAAACGGAATCATGCTTGTCGACTTTGCCAACGAAGGGCTCCACGAAGGGAAGGATACCCACACCGCCATCTACGATGCCTGCTGCGCCCGTTTCCGCCCCATTTTGATGACCACCTTCGCCGCCATGATGGGAGCGGTTCCCATCGCCCTCGGCGTCGGTGGCTCAACCGCCCAATCCCGCCGTCCCCTTGGGATGGTGATCGTTGGTGGCCTGATTATTTCCCAGATCATCACCCTCTACTTCACCCCGATCGTCTTCACCTATCTTGAAGGGTTGCGCCACCGCTACCACGAAAGAAAAAAGCTAAAAGATGGCCCCCCCGAAGAGCTTGGGGATGATACCCCCTAAATGTAAAGCCGCTTTACATCTAAAAACAAGTGATTTAAGGGTTTTTATGTCACAATACCTGTTTTTGTGTCACAATAGGTTTTAGTGACACATTAGAACACCCTGAAGTCAATATGCCTAAAAAAATCCCTAAACAAGAGCTGGACCAGATTTTAGATATTCTATCTCAATTTCCCTCAGGAGCCTCCCTGCAGGATATTATTGGATCCTTAAAGATTGCTATAAAAATGTTTCGATCAAAAAAAAAGGCCTCAGCTTCTCCCATATCAAATTAGGGATATTAAGGAGGTTTTAAGGGATCATGGCTACTAAGAAAAAGAGTCTTAGCTACTATCTTAATCTAAACTGGAGTTATACGGTCGAGCAGGAGACTTATAATAGGAAGACCTATTATATTATCCGAGTCAATGAACTCCCAGGTATTTGCACCGATGCTGATACTATTGAAGAAGGGATGAAGCTTATCAAGGAAGCTATTAAAGGAGCTATTAAGCTCTATTTAAAGCAAGGCGACCCTATTCCAGAACCCGTTGACAAAAAGAAGTTCAAAGGAAACATTTCCTATAGGACAACCGCTGAAAGACACTACTTATTAAGCAAAATTGCTGTTCAAGAACATAAGTCTTTAAGCAAAACTTTAGACCTAATTGTTGACAAAGGAATCGAAGAATTCGGCTTATCCACTAACGCCCGTTAGTGTCTAGCCCCCAAAGTTCTTTGGCGAAATTAACCCGCCTTTTTGATCCTAGGAACCTCTCAAAATCTCGCCTTGTCCATAGACAATCTTATCGATTTTTTGAGGCCCCCAGAACCAAAAATCTGGGTGCAATTTCATCCAGCAACTTTAGGGACTAGACACTAGTTGCGAGGATGAAACGTATCAAAAGCGTCGAAGAGCCGCTTTTTAGAAAGGTGGGTGTACCGCTCGGTTGTTCCAATATCGGCATGGCCGAGCATCTCTTGGATCACCCGGAGGTCGGCCCCATGATCAAGAAGGTGAGTCGCAAACGAGTGGCGGAGGGTATGGGGAGAAATCTCCTTTTCGATCCCCACAACGCGGGCATAGTGTTTCACCCGCTCCCACACCGTTGTCCGCCCAATCCGCTTTCCCCGCTTTGAGAGAAAGAGAGGGCACTCTTTTCCCCCATCATCTCGAAAGTTTGCCAGATAGTGATCGATCGCTAAAAGGGCCTCTTCCCCAATGGGCACTACCCGCTCTTTCCCCCCTTTTCCCCGCACACGAATCTCGGTATCTCCCACATCATGAACACTGAGTCCACAAAGCTCACTCACCCGGATCCCCGTTGCATAAAGGGTTTCCAAAATCGCCTTGTCGCGGGCTCCCTCTTCACATTCCCTATCGGGCGCGTGAAGGAGGCGTTCCACCTCATCGCTAGAAAGAACTTCCGGAATCAGCTGCCACATCTTAGGAGAGTCTAAAAGGGCTGTGGGATCCTTTGCGACATACCCCTCCCGCTTCAAAAAGCGGAAGAAGACCCTTAGAGCCATCAACGTCCGGTAAACCGAACTACTTGCATATCCCTTTTCCTTAAGTTCCGATAGATGAGAGACGATTGTCTCCTCTTTGATCTCTTGATCTTTTTCCTCTGTGAAGCGGCGGATGTCCCGCTCATACGCCTCGATCGTATTGACCGACAGCCCTTTTTCCGCTCCGATAAAAGAGAGAAAGTCCCCGATACATGTGTTCCAATTCATTCCTTTAGTTTAAAGGAGTCTGCCCTGATTTTCCACTCTTTTTTTCAAAACACAACCAATTTATTTTTAAAAACTTAAGAATAAAATTAAGCAGAACCAACACAGAATCTCCAATAAAATTGGAGATTCTGTTACAATAAAAATTATGAGAGACATACTTGATACCATAGAAACTCCTTACGTAGACTGCCAAACTCTACTTGCTCATCTTTCTAGCTATAAAAATCCTCGGGACTGGATTGCTCGCATGGTCCGAAAAGGGGAGTTACTCCGTTTAAAAAATGGTTTTTTTATTATCACATCTCGATTCCGTAGAGGAAAAGTAGATTATCCCTATGAACAAATAGGAAATCTCCTTTATGGCCCTTCCTATATCAGCTTAGAGTGGGCTCTTTCTTTTTATGGTTTTATTCCTGAGCGTGTATCTGTTGTAACCAGTGTAACAATAGGAAATAACAAAGAATTTACAACACCAATAGGCACCTTCACATACCGCCACTTAAGTAAATCTCGATACACTGTAGGAATTGACCGCAAAGAAATCGAGGGTCAATTAGGAGGGTTTTTAATGGCTACTCCTGAAAAGGCCTTGGCAGACTGGGTGTTTATGACATGTGATGAAATGAATGAAGATGAACTCTTAGAAGATTTACTGGTAGGGAAAAGAATTGAAAAAGAAAACTTGCAATCTCTTAAAAAAGAGGCATTAGAAGAAATAGCAAAACAATACAAATCAGAAACGATAAAAAAGTTATCCAATATCATAAGGAAGTTATGACACAGCCAGCTATTCAAGACTTAATCCATAAATACCGCGATTCACCTCTTAAAAAAAAAGATGTTTTGCGAGAAATTCTCCAACAAAGCGCTCTATTAGGGCTTGCACGTCAGCGATTCTTTGAACATGCTGCTTTTTATGGTGGAACAGCCTTACGCATTCTTTATGGGTTAGACAGGTTTAGTGAGGACCTAGACTTTTCCCTTCTAAGCCCAGAAGCTAAGTTCAATTTCCAGCCATTCCTAGAAGGTCTAAGAAAAGAAATGAGCGCCCTTGGTTTTCATGTCGAAATAAGTGCAAAAAAGAAAGCCCCCCCTATTTTGTCTGCCTTTGTAAAAAGCAATACCCTAAAGCTATTATTAACGATTGAAGAAGAAGGAGGCGCTCAAAAAGGAATTCACCCTGAAGAGAAGATTGCAATCAAGCTAGAGGTCGACACCAATCCCCCTTTAGGTTTTGATGTAGAAACAAAACTTGTTCTAAACCCTACCCCATTTTACATTCTTACCTATCATCCAAGCGATCTTTTTGCAGGGAAAATGCATGCTATCTTATGCAGAAACTGGAAGACGCGTGTAAAGGGGCGTGACTGGTATGATTTAGTGTGGTTTATCTCAAAAAAGACCCCAGCTCATCTATCCCATCTCGCCCAAAGAATGTATCAATCAGGTCATCTCCCTTCAAAAGAAAGCCTTGACCACAAAAAACTGCTAAATCTTTTAGGGGAAAAAATAGAAAGTATAGATTGGGAGCATGCTAAGAATGATGTCCGATCTTTTCTTTACGACCCTAAGGTACTAGATTCTTGGTCTTCTCCCTTCTTTCTCGACCTAATTTCACACCTTAAAACGGTTTAAAACTGATGCTTAGTAGAATCAGAAGTCTGCTCCTTCTGATTCCACCTTAAATAAGAGTAGCCACCGATAATGACATAGATTCCGCTGACGATCGAGCCAACGATGATCGGAGCAAGTCCCCCAGAAAGGGCGATTCCAGCCCCCATTGAGAGGAAGAGAAGGGCATTCATCGCAACAAAAGAGACCTTATCCTTCAGGTCGATATTCCCCGCTTGCCACGCCTTGTAAAGACCATGCAAATCGATCCCAAGCATTCCGATCCCTGTTGCAAGCCACGCTGCTGAAGCAATAATCCCGAGGGTTCCTCCACTCGCAATCGATCCCGTAATGACAGCTGTCATCCCGATGATACAGAACGTAAGCATCGCAACATGGTAAAAACGGCTCCAAGCCATCTCTTTTTTGACCTGCTTAAGGATTACAGCTGCTTCAGCTTTTCCAGGCGTTCTCTCGCCTAGCTCTTTGATCAGCCGAACCGTCTCCTCTCCCGTTTTTCGCGCAAGAACCTTCTCCCGCCCTTTTTTAAAGAGTGGATAGGCATTCTTCAGCTTCTTTAATAGTTCGGTATCTCCTTGAGCTTCTCGCTCTAAAAAGCTCAGATCTTCTCGAGTTAAAACAGAGATGTCCCGATCTTTGTCCTTAACCTTTCCAGCTTTGACTCGATCAACAAACGCCTTCCGCTTCTCATAACTTCCTCGGAGTTCCTTTTTTAAGATCTCAATCTCTTTTCCTGGGTTAGCAGCAAGCTCTTTACCGAAACTCCCGTTTTTGACAAGGCCAATAATACTTGGAATCGCAAGAAAAATATAACCTAACCCAAATGTTGCTGTTCCAAAATGGTTAAAGACCATTGTCGCCACAGTTAAAGCCTTCCCAGAGGTATAGGCCCCTGCGATCGACAGCGCCCGAAAGGTCGAAAATGTCAGCGCACCTAAGGTTTCATTCGGTCCTCGGATCGTATTGACCATTCCAATGACCTTGCCCCAAAGATCTCCCAGCTTCTTAGCTTTCAGGTAGGCTTTAACCCCTTTTACAAAGGTGATCGGACCTGTTAGCATCCCTAGAGCAACAGTCATTCCCACTCCCTGCATCCCAAGAGAGTCAGGACGGCCATGGATCGCATTGGAGAGACTTGCCCCAAAACGACCTACATTGGCAAAGCCGGTGGTCGCATAGGCATACTCCCGCGACGTCCACTTTTCCTTCGGTTTCTTTGGAATAGCGGGAACGGGCACCTCCTCCTGGGAGAGGGGCTTATACCGATATAGGGGTGGCATATATGCCTGAGATTTTCTTACTAACTCTAAAACCATTGTTATTCTTACACTTACGGAATTCCGCACTACTAGTATAGTACATAACAATTTATTTGTCAATCGCTTAAAAAATTTACTTTATACCCATTCCGACTCAAGATTTGGGGGGTTGCCAAAGCCAGCGCTCCAGATTTAGCCCCATCAAAGCAGTCCCCTATCCAGGAGATAGGGGCGATGCAGAGGGGGTTAAAGCTGGAGATGCTGGCTCAGGGAAAACCCAAATCTTGAGTCGGAATGGGTACAACACTGCCAGTATGTATGAAAAAATCATACATACTGCAGGGTTATTTGGTAAAAAAGATTTGTCATAATTCCAAATAGTTGAGATAAGTATTAGCTTCAGCAAGGTACAAAATAGGAGCTAGCTAAATGGGAAAA
>NZ_JAAEJV010000025.1 GCF_015356785.1 Candidatus Neptunochlamydia vexilliferae
TAACAGCCGGGCTGCAAAAAAAAAGGTGGCCTTTGAGATGCTTGAGCTGTGTGATGGGAAACTATCACGCACAGTTCTTAGAGGAGGAAACCAGGGCAACCTGGTTTCCTTACTCTTTCACTTTTTCCTGAACAACAAGCCCCTTATTTTTTTAAGTCTGCATACTTAGTTGGATGAAAGATGCGTCGGGGGCAGCGGGGGGCTTGCCCCCGACGTATCTTTCTTACATATACCACCGATAAATGTGCAAACTTTTTACCTGTAAAGGTGAACAAGGCCTCTACATCAGTCATAAACAGCTAACCAAGTATGCGATTCAAGAGGCTGATATCCTCATCCAGATGAACTTTGAGGATGTCGGGATGTTCACCGATAAGCATAACCGCACCATCTATAAACATGGACGGGAAAAAACACGCGCAATGCTCCCAGAAATTGAGGCCGCTATCAGGAAGCTTCGACCCGAGTAAAGAGAATCTCTGGCTTAGGGAAGACCCGGTTGGGAGGAATCGCCGTTTCTAAAACCTGGTTCCACTCCTGATCCTTCAGAAGGGTTTCATTCCCTAGGAGGCGCCATAACTTTTCGGCAGTCTCAGGGATGACGGGGTAAGAAATCAAGGCAAGAACATCCAGCGCCCGGAGACAGCAGGCAATAGTCGTCCCCATCCCCTCAGGATCTTTCCACGGCTTTTTATGATCGAAATAGACATTGGCCTCTTGGGCCAATTCCATGATGATTTGGGTCGCTTTCCGCAGGTGAAAGTGAGCGTAGGCCTCATGGATTTTTTTAGGAAGCTCTTCGATCTTTTCTAGGAACTTTTCATCATCATGGCCAAGGTCTCCATAGGGAGGCATCGTTCCGTCGCACTTATTTTGGGTAAAAACAAGAACTCGATTGACCAGGTTCCCATATTTTCCAAGAAGCTCGCTATTGCACCGCGTCTCAAAATCTTCCCATGTAAAGCTACTATCTTGGGTTTCGGGAGCGTTAGCCGCAATGGCGTAGCGGGCCTGGTCGGGAGAAAAGTCTTTAAAAAATGCCTTAAGATCAATCGTGTTTCCTTCCGACTTGCTAAACTGTTTCCCTCCTAAGTGGTAAAACTCATTGGCTGGAAGCTCATCGACAAGCTTGTAGGGCTCATCTTGCCCCATCGTCATCGCAGGGAAGAAAATCGCATGGAAGGGAATGTTATCTTTTCCAATGAAGTTGACCAGCTGGGTTTCTGGATCGCACCAGTAAGTTTTCCAGGCGTCGGGACTTCCTTTTTTAAGTGCCCACTCTTTGGTTGCCGAAATGTATCCAATGGGAGCATCAAACCAGACATAGAGAACTTTCCCTTTAGCCCCTTCAAGAGGAACGGGGATTCCCCAATCGGAGTCGCGGGTAATGGCGCGGGGCTTGAGATCGTCGATATAGTTTTGGGCAAACTGCATCACATTGGACTTCCACTTCTTTTTTTGGAGCCACTCGGTGAGCTGTTCCTTAAAAAGGTCAAAGCGGAGAAACCAATGTTTCGTCGGCTTTAAGGTAAGGGGAGCACCGGTCACTTTGGAACGGGGATTTTTTAGGTCGGTTGCCTCGTAACTCGCCCCGCATTTGGGACACTCATCGCCACGCGCCTCTTCAAAGCCACATTTGGGACAAATGCCGGTCACATACCGGTCAGCAAGAAAACGTCCCTCCTTTTCCGAGTAAAGCTCATCGGTCACCTTCTCTTCGATGTACCCATTTTTCAAAAGATCGCGGAAGTAGCCCTGCGTCGGTTCCACATGCCCCTCCCAAGTGGTGCGGGAGTAGTGGTCGAAACTGATGTTCATCGTCTGAAAAAAGTTCTGGAGGACCTGGTGGAAGTGGTCGACATGCTCTTTGGGAGTGCGCCCTGCCCCTTCCGCACTTAAGGTGATCGCCACTCCATGTTCATCAGAACCACAGATAAAAAGAACCTCATTTCCAATCAATCGCTGGAAGCGCGCATAAGCATCGGCAGGTAGATAGGCTCCTGCAATATGGCCAAAGTGGAGGGGGCCATTTGCATAAGGGAGGGCTGCGGTGATAAGGGTCTTCAATCGTCTTCTTTTTCTTCTTTTTGGGGAGGGTGTTTCCGGATCTCTTTGAGCATTTGGGTCACATTAAGCTCTTCATTTCCCTGCTCGATTTGTTTGCGCGCCACCTCAATCGCATGGTGGGTCAGCTCAAAGTTATCGTCGAAAAGAGATGTGTAGCTCTCTTTCGTTAGTTCATCACGCATCATGGTTTCTCCTTTATGATGATGTTTTTTAGTTCCTTATAGGCCGTTTCTAAATCGTCATTGACGACGGTATAAGCATAATGCTTCGCCTGGTCCATTTCATATTGGGCCCAGTCGAGCCTTTTCTTTAACATTTCGGGCGACTCGGTTTTCCTCCCTTTCAATCTCTCTTCCAAGACCTTCATTGAAGGGGGAGCGACAAAAATAAAGAGGGCGTCGGTTTTTTCTCTAAGTGCTGCTGCTCCTTGGGTGTCGATCACAAGGATCACATGTTTCCCCTCTTTTCTCTGAGCCTCTACCACCTCTTTCAGGGTCCCATACTGGTGGCCAAAAACGGTCGTATGCTCAAGGAAGTCCCCCTTTTTTACCCGCTCATTAAATGCTTCTTCAGTGAGAAATATGTAATCCTTCCCATCGATTTCCCCTTCGCGAGGCCCCCGCGTCGTGCAGGAAATGCTCTGCACCACCTTATCGGGAAAGGCTTCGACTAACTTATGGACAAGGGTTGTTTTCCCCGTTCCAGCCGGCGCGCTAATGATGATCAGGTTACCTTTCATTCGAGATTCTGCAACTGCTCCCGGATTTTTCCTAGCTCCCCCTTCATCACAAGGGCAGCTTGGGTGATGTCTAACTCTTGCGCCTTCGCAGCAATCGTATTCACCTCACGGTTCATCTCTTGCGTTAAAAAGTCAAGTTCCTTTCCCACACAAGGTTTTTCCTCTTTAAGGAGGATGTAAAGCTGCTTTACATGTGAGCCCAGGCGGGTGATTTCTTCCGTCACATCGATCCGATCGGAAAAAATAACCAGTTCTCGCATCAGCCGCTCTTCCCCCTCTTGATGGTTGAGCTTGAGCTCTTCGAGCCTCTTTTCTAGTTTTTCCTGGTACCGTTTGGGGGCTTCTTTGGAAAGGGGCTCGATCTCTTTTACTTTTTCCTCAATGATCTTCACTCTTTGGATGATGTCCTTTGCAAGGACTTGTCCCTCGGCCACCTTCATTTTTATGAAGGTCTCAAGAGCCTCTTTAAACCCATTTAAGAGCTCTTTTTCTACCGCTTCATCGCAAGTCCCTTGCGTAGAGCTTGAAAGTGTATATTGAACGAGCATCGAAAAGGGAACCGCTTCTTTCGGATCATATCCCAAACCCGTTGCGCGTTTCGACCACTCCTCATGGACCCGTTTCATCTCCCCTTCCGCAGGAAGGTTTAAAGCGCTACTTCCCTCTCCTTCTCGGGTGACCCGAACGGTCACATAGCCCCGCTTGACCGCTTCACCCACCGCTTTCCTTAAGGTCATATCCATTGCAAGGAATTCTTTAGGCATATTGATCTGGATGTCTAAACTTTTTCGGTTGACCGAATGTACTTCAACAAGAAAGCTCTTGGTGTGAGCTCTTCCATAAGCGGTCATACTTCGTGTCATGAAATCTCCATCAAGCCTGCTACAAGCGTTTTAACCGGTTCAAACGAGGTCCGGTGAATTCTACAGGGACCATGTTTCTTTAAAGCCTCTACATGTTTCTTTGTTCCATATCCCTTATGGGCATCAAAGCCATACTCAGGGAACTCTTTGTGGTACTCGACCATTAAAAGGTCCCGGTGGTGTTTAGCGATGATCGAAGCAGCTCCAATACTTTGAGAGCGGCTATCCCCTTTAATCACCGCCTTCGCAGCAATATGAGTCGGAGGGAGGTGGTTTCCATCGATTAATAGGTAGTTGGGCTCTTCAGGAAGTTCTTTCACCGCAAGAGCCATCGCATGTAGGGAAGCACGTAAAATGTTCATCTTGTCGATCACCTCGTGGTCGACAACGGCAATACCAAAAAGAATATCGGGATGAGTGGTTAAAATGTGGTAGAGTTTTTCCCTTTCTTTGGGAGTGAGCTTTTTGCTATCGTCAACCCCCTCGATCTGAAGCCCCCGCGGCAAGATGCAGGCTGCAGCAACGACAGGCCCCGCTAGGGGACCCCGTCCTGCTTCATCCACCCCCGCAATGAGGCGGTGGCCTTGCTTGTAAGCACTCTCTTCGAGTAAACCCAAACCCTACTCCGATTTTGGAGTTTCGTTTTCCGGCTTTTTCCCTTCTTCTTTTGGAGCTTCTTCCTTCTTTTCAAGCGCTTTTTCTTCAGCAGCCAGCTCAACAGGAGCTGACTCAGGAGCTTTTTCCTTTTGGATGACCGCTCCCTTTCTACCGATCTTTTCCTTTACCTTAGCAGCTTTTCCAGCAGTGCCTCGGAGGTAGTAAAGCTTAGCGCGGCGGACCTTTCCTTGACGCATCACTTCAATCTTTGCAATCCGTGGGCTATGGAGGGAGAAGACCCGCTCCATTCCTGACCCATAAGCAACCCGGTAAAGGGAGAAGGTTTCAGAAAGTCCTGAACCTTTTCGAGCAATCACTGTTCCTGTAAAGGTCTGGATCCGTTCTTTATCCCCTTCAATAATCCGAATATGGACTTTAATCGTGTCGCCGACGTTGAAGTGGGGAATGTCTTGCTTCAGCTGGCTGGTTTCGATTTCCTCAAGTAGCGCATCGCGGCTCATGATTTGTCTCCTATATTTCCTACATTATTTTAATCTTTCTATCAGCTCGGGTCTCACCCGCTCTGTTTTTTCTCGTGCTTTTTCCTCTCGCCAAGCATCGATCTCTGCATGGTGTCCTTGGCAAAGGACGGGGGGCACCTCTTTTCCTTCGAACTCAGGAGGGCGGGTATACACCGGCGCATCAAACATCCCATTTTCAAAAGAGTCCTGCCGCGTCGCCTCTTCGTTGCCAATCACTCCCGGAATAAAGCGGGAGACGGCATCGACAAGGACAGTGGCTGCAGGAGCCCCACTTGTCAGCACATAATCCCCAATGCTAATCTCCTCATCAACCTCACTCTCAATGGCCCGCTCATCGATTCCTTCATAGTGGCCACATAAAACCACAAGGTGATCGATTTCGGCGAGCTCGCTGCACCGCTTTGCGGTGAGGGGCGTTCCCTGAGGGGTCAAGTAGACCACATGGGATTTTTCACTTTTTACACTCCGTATGGCGCTTGTAACAGGCTCTGCCATTAAGACCATTCCTGGTCCGCCGCCATAAGGACGATCATCTATTTGCTGATATCTTCCTTTTGCAAAATCTCGCATATTGACGAGATTAATTTCCAAAAGCCCTTTTTCTCGTGCCCTTTTAATCATGCTGACATTAAAGGGACCCTCAAAGTAGTCGGGGAAAAGGGATAAAATATCAAAGCGCTTCAAGCTACTTCTTCTTCACTTTCCGCTTTTCGCTACGCTTTTTCACCTTTGCAAGGGCTCTTTCGCGGATGCTTTTCATCACACCGGGTGCTTTTCTTGCAACGATTGCACGTGCTTTTTCAGAAAGCTCTGCTCCTAAGTCAACCCAGTGCTGCAAGCGCTCTTCGTTGACCGCAGAGTCTCCATTTCCCTCAACATGAGGATCATAGTGACCGAGGTTTTCAACATACTTTCCATCACGAGGAGAGCGAGAGTCAGTCACCACTAGTCGGTAAGTCAAACGGTTGGTGCGCCCCTGTTGTCTTAGGCGTATTTTAAGTCCCATCTATGTAAACTCCAATTCACAAAACTAATAAGACTACTCATCATATCAGATCTCGGAAAAAAGGGGTACGAAAAAATCATTTTCTAGTTTAAAATTTGGGCTATGATGAAGTATTTGATTGATGTTTTAACCTCAGTTTCGGGTTTAGTTTGCTTAGCTCCAGAGAGAGCTTTGCTTAAATTTTCTTTTTTTTGATCGAAGGTAAGCTCAAAATGCTCCTTTTCGAGATCAAAAGGGAGAAAGGGAAGCTAAAATCACCTGAGGCTGAGTGAAATAAACCCGAAATTGAGGTTTTTATGATCTTTACCCCTCTTTTTCCAAAAGTTGACTACACAGAAATAAAAAATTATATTATCGAAATGCTCTCTCAAGAGGGCGTTCTAGAAGAGGTTGAGGGGTTTGTCTATGTCAACGTCTCTGATGACTATATCCATGCCCTCTACCCCTTTATTGAGGGGGAGGGATTTGACATCCCCCCATTTTTTGAAGATAGTCCACCAACCTCTCTCCCCCTCTTTGGCACCACTCTCATCGGAGCCCACATCACTGCCATCACTCCTGAAGAGTGGGAAACCGTTTCCAATTTTAATGACCGGGGCGCGAAAATCCCTTTTACGATCAAGGAGTGTCAAATCGTCTCCTCTACCCCTAAAGAAATCTTTTTTATTATTACCGTTGACTGTCCTAAGTTGAAGCAGGTCAGGAAAAAGTATGGGTTATCTTCCGAACTCCCCTACCCCTTCCACATCACTATCGGATATTCCCTAGAGACCCCTTCAGGCTGCTAAGCTGATCTTTAAAGTTAGAGTCATTGAGAAATTTCTTCTTCATTCCGGGCATTTTTTTCATCATCTGCTTCACCCGTTTGAAGTTTTTGATCATTTTGTTGACATCGTCAATCGTGGTGCCACTTCCCCCAGCGATCCGCCGCCGGCGAGAGGGAACAAGCTCGTCGAGTCCCAGCCTTTCATTGGGAGTCATCGAAAGAATAATCGCCTCGATCTTCCCCAGCTCCTTATCAGACATCTCTAGATCGCCCATATTCGCAGAAAAACCGGGAATCATGGAGAGAAGCCCTTTGAGAGATCCCATCTTTTTCACCGAGCGCATCTGCTTCAAGAAATCATCGAAGGTAAATGAGGCTTTTAAAAGCTTTTTCTTCAGCTTTTCGGCATCTTCTTCGTTGACATGCTCTTGGGCTTTTTTGACCAGGTTGATCACATCGCCCATCCCCAAGATCCGATCGGCCATCGACTGGGGGTTGAAGAGCTGGAAGTCGGTCACCTTTTCCCCGATCCCCTCAAACTTCAGCGGCTTTCCTGTCACTTCGCAGATCGAAATGGCGGCACCCGCGCGGGTATTTCCATCGAGCATGGTGAGGATGCTTCCAGTAATCGACATTCTTTGGTCAAACTCTGCAGCCGTTTTCACCGCATCTTGACCGGTTGCCGCGTTGGCAACAAAGAGAACTTCATGGGGGTTCACTGCCCCTTTAATCTTTTCGAGCTCCTTCATCAATTCTTCATCGATGTGGAGACGGCCAGCAGTATCGATAATCAATACATCGATCCCTTCCTTGTTGGCCTGCTCGAGCGCTTTTTTAGCCACCTTGACCGGTTTTTTTTGGTCGCGGTCAGCATAAATAGGAACTTCGACCTGTTTCCCTAAGGTTTCAAGCTGATCGATTGCGGCGGGGCGTTGCAAATCGCACGCAGCGATGAGCACTTTCTTGTTTTGCTTTTTGAGGTAAAGGGCAAGCTTTGCCGACTGGGTCGTTTTTCCCGATCCTTGAAGTCCACACATCAAGATCACCGAAGGGCGGTGGCCGATGCTCAAAGAGGGCTCTTTTCCCCCCATTAGATTTTTCAACTCGTCGTGAATGATCTTGGTAAATTGGTCGCCAGCCTTGACCGACTTAATGGTCTCTTCACCCAGGGCTTTTTCCTTCACCCGCTTGATGAAATTTTTGGCAACGGTATAGTTCACGTCGGCATCGAGAAGGGCCAAACGGACCTCCCGCACTGCATCCGAGATATTTTCGTCTGTTAACGTTTTTTTAGACGCTAGGGCCGAAAAAACATTTTGAAATTTTTCTGTAATACCGCCAAACATAAATTCATTTTAATCGACTGGCCCTTGATATTCAAGGAAAAAGAAACGGTCATGTCCAGCCCAATCTTTTTCATACCGTCTTTGTTTCCAGTGGCTTTGGTTAAAGATCTCCATTAAGGGTTCCCCTTGCCCCGTCCCAATTTCAAGAAAAGCCTTACCATTGGGGCGCAAATAGGTGGGAAGATCGGCTGCAAGGCGGTGGTAAAAATCGAGCCCCCCCACAAGAGCCCCGCGCGGTTCAAAGGCCCGCACCTCATCCTCGAGCTCCTCATACTCTTCCAGAGTAATATAGGGGGGATTGCAGAGGATCACATCGGCCTTCTTCCCTGCAAAAGGGGCAAAAAGATCCCCTTCTAAGCAGTCCACCTCGAGGCTATTTTGCGTCGCATTTGCCTGGGCAACCGCCAGCGCCTCTTTCGAAACGTCTGATAATCTCACATCGGTTTGGGGGCAGGTTTTTTTGACCGCCAGGCCAAGACACCCACTTCCGGTGCAAAGATCCCAGACCTCTTTTGCCTCTTCGGGAAGTTCCTTGAGAACGAGGCTGGCTAAAATTTCAGTTTCTTGGCGGGGAATCAAAACAGCAGGGGTCACCTGGAGCTTAAGGTTTAAAAACTCCACCTCTCCTAAAATATAGGCAAGAGGTTCTTTGTCTCCGCGCCGCTTGATCCATTCGCGGTACTGCGCCACCTCTTTTTCTTCGATGGGGGCATCATAATCAAAGTAGAGCTCCATCCGCTTTTTCTTTAAGATCGCTGCTAAAAGTTCTTCGGCGCTACGGCGAGGATCGACACATCCTCGTTTGGTTAAAAAGTCGGTCGACAGTTTGATAAGGGTACGCACATCATGCATGGATGAAACCTAGGGGTGATCGAAGGGATTTTCGATTTTTTTTCAGGCTTTGGTAGGCAAAAATCCCACATACTTGCCTAAAGTAGGGGTTTTTTTGCCTATCCAAGCCTGGGAAAAAAGAAAAATTCAAGCGGTTATCCATAGGTTTCATTCGTGCATGTTAAGCATGGAGTTTTTCCTGGTAGAAGTAACGAATGAGTGATTCAGTCACCTCTTTAAGGTCCCCTTCCATAATCTGATCGAGCTTGTAAAGGGTGAGGTTAATCCGGTGGTCGGTCACCCGGTTTTGCGCATAGTTGTAGGTTCGAATCCGCTCGGAGCGATCTCCCGTTCCCACCTGGCTCGAGCGGAGCGAAGCCCGCTGCTCCGCCTCTTGCCGCCGCTTTTCTTCTGCAAGCTTTGCAGCAAGAACGCGGAGTGCTTTTTCTTTGTTTTTATGTTGGGAGCGCTCTTCTTGGCAGTAGACAACAACCCCTGTCGGGATATGGGTGATCCGCACTGCAGAGTCGGTGGTGTTCACATGTTGTCCGCCTGCTCCTTGTGCGCGGTAGGTATCAATCTTCAGATCTGATGGATCAATCTCGATCTTTTCATCTTCGCCCGGCTCCATAAGAACCGCAACGGTAATGGCTGAGGTATGGACCCGCCCTTGCGTTTCCGTCACCGGCACCCGCTGTACCCGGTGGGTCCCCGCCTCATATTGGAGGTAACGGTGGACATTTTTTCCGGAAAGGGAAATGACATATTCCTTATACCCTCCAGCTTCTGATACCGTGAGGGCAAGGGTTTCATATTTCCATCCCATTTTGTCAGAAAAGAGGCGGTACATTCGCACACAATTGCCCACAAAAATGGCTGCTTCATCGCCACCTGTACCAGCGCGTAGTTCCATAATGACATTGGCATGATCGTTAGGGTCGGGGGGAACAAGGAGAGATTCGAGTTTGGATTGAAGAACCGCAACATCCTTTTCAAGCCGTTCGATATCTTCTTGAATGACCGCAGCAAACTCGGGGTCTTTTTCTTCCTTAATCAGAACTTGGTTATCACCAAGCTCTTTTTGACTCTTCTGAAACTGCTCGTAGGCCTCTTTGAGTTCGGATAGGTAGGAGTGGTCCTGCGAAAGCTCTTTGTACCGCTTCTTATCGGAGTGAACATCGGGATTGCCTAGAGCGGTCTCCACCTCGCCTAAACGGGAGAGAAGCTCTTGCAGTTTCTTTTCCAATAGCTATTCCTTTGGAGCGGCTTTCTTCTTTGCAGTTTTCTTAGCAGTCGTTTTCTTAGCAGTTTTTTTCTTCTTCTGCTCGTCCTGCTTTTCTTGCTCCTGCTTATTTTCTGCAGCCTTGCGGGTGTAACGCTTTTTAAACTTATCGACTCGCCCTTCAGAGTCAACAAATTGCTGACTCCCGGTAAAGAAGGGGTGAGAGGCTGAAGAGATTGGCACCTTATAAACAGGATACTCTTTTCCTTCAAAGGTTTCGGTTTCTTTTGGCTGCAGTGTGCTTCCACAAACAAATTTATCTCCGGTTGCCGTGTCGACAAACAGAATATCTTGGTAGGCTGGATGACCTTCTTTCTTCATTTGAATGATTCCTTATTGTATGGCTATTTCCTAGAAATTAAACCTTTTTTCGGAATAAAAAACAAGTCTCTTCTGGAAAAAATTAACGCGGTATGGTAAATTGGCTCTAGAATGAATCACTCAAGCCCATTCAGATCTGCCCTCGTCCGCGCCCCTAAAATCATCAAGGGGACAGCCGCTGCTACCCTGATTTTCAGCTTTTTTGCCCTGTTTTCGAATGCCCTATTCACAAAAATTTTTAATTTTCCCAGCCCTCAATATCTTTTCAGTTTGACCACTTGGGGGGTGCATAAATTTTTTGCTTGGCAGTTTGTCTCTTATCTCTTTATCCAACCGATCAGCGAAGGGGTCTCTTTGGGATCGATCCTCCGCCTCTTATTTGACCTCTACCTTCTGTATATGGTTGGAACAGCGATTATCGAAACACGAGGAAAAAAGCACTTTATCGGCCTCTACTTTGGAGGAGCTCTTTTCGTCGGGATTGTCGCCTACCTCTCCCTCCTCTTTTCGGGATCTCCGTTTCCCTTTGCCGGCGCCAGCCCTGCGATCTACATTCTCCTTATTTCCTTTGTATTCCTCACCCCACACGCCCGCATCATGCTCTTTCTGATGGTCCCGATGCAAGCAAAGTGGCTCGTCTTTGGCCTCATCGGGGTGAACCTCTTTCTCGACTTTTCCAACGGACACTTCCTATCCTTCTTTACAACAGGTGCCGCCCTTGTTTATGGCTACCTGTACCCGATCCTTGTATGGGAAATCCTCAGCCCCTTCTACCGCCTCCACAACATTGAGAAAAAGATGATCTACTGGAAGCGAAAAGTCTCAAACCACTTGAGCAAAAGTTCACTCACTCTGCGCGAGAAATAGCCGCCATCTTGGCAGCGTGCAGCCCCTTCAAATACCCCTCTTCGTAGCGGAACTCGGGATGGTTCTCGAGCTCGGGATAGTCATTGGGCTGAAGGATGTCGTCAGGAGTAATATTGGGGATGATCGCTGCCCCATATTCAAGAAGCTTCTTCTCTTGCATAGCGATCAGCTCATCAAAGAGCGCTTCGAGCGACTGAGTCATTTTTGGTCCTTTGTTTTTTAAAGAAATCTTTCATGAGTTTGGCTGATTCTTCTTTGAGGAGCCCCCCTTCGATTTGAAGGGTGTGGGTCGGATGCTGAGTTTCAAAGACATTGAGGTAGCTCCCATGGGCCCCGTGGCGGATATCAGGGGCTCCCCAAACCACCCGATCGACGCGGGCGAGAAGGAGGGCTCCGGCGCACATCAGGCAGGGCTCTAGTGTGGTGTAGAGGGCGCATCCCACAAGACGCCAGTTATTTAAGGCGCGAGCCCCCTCCTGAATACAGAGGAGCTCGGCGTGGAATGAAGGATTTTGGGCCGTTTCGACTAGATTTCGGGCGCGGGCGATGATCTCCCCCTCATGGACAAGGACTGCCCCGACAGGGACCTCATCTTGAGCAAAGGCCATGCGAGCCTCCTGAAGCGCCTCCTCCATCATCTGAATATCGGTTTTTGAAAAAATATTTTTACCCATAGAAACAATCATAACTCAAAAGGGATTATATACCCAAATAAACCCAGAGAATTGGGAATTTGCCAAAGTCAGCGCTCCAGATTTAGCCCCATCGAAGCAGCCTCCTATCCAGGAGATAGGAGCGATGCAGAGGGGGTTAAAGATGGGGATGTTGGCACAGGCAAAAACCAACTCTTGGGCTTATTTCGGTATCATAAGAAGACAAAAGATTCTTTAGAGGGATCTCTACTTGAAATATATATCCCCCCCTTGCTACAATAAAGATCGTCATATGATGAATTTATGTCTAAATCCACCCAAACAATATATGTCTAAGGGAGTGTAAATAAATGTCTTTAGATAAAGGTACTAAAGAAGAAATTACTAAGAAGTTCCAGCTCCACGAGAAGGACACAGGATCTGCTGATGTTCAAATCGCGATTCTCACTGAGAGGATCACAGAGCTCACAGAGCACTTGAAGCTGGCGCCTAAGGATCACGCCTCTAGGCTGGCCCTTTTAAAGCTCGTCGGACAACGACGAAAGCTTCTAGATTACTTGAATTCAACCGATACCAAGCGGTATCAGATGCTGATTAAGCGGTTGAATCTCCGTAAATAAATTTTTTAAAGCCTTGGGATCCTCCCAAGGCTTTATTTTTTTCCATTGTTGCATCTATTCTCTGAACCTGTTAGGATTTTCTCTTATTGCCCTGGAGTGCTACTAATGTCAAATGAGGGAATTTTCGATTTTTCATCAGGTTTATGGGGGAAAAATGACCGCATACTTGTCTAAAGTAGGGTTCATTTTGCCCCTCTGAACCTGGAGGAAAAGAAAAATTCAAGCAATTGACAGTAGTAGCACTCCGGGGTTACACTCAAATCATTAGGAGACACATGGAAAAGCTAGAAGCCCAATCGATCACCATTTCTGTTGGTGGCAGAGAAATTATTTTTGAAACTGGAAAAATTGCCCGTCAGGCCGGAGGTGCGGTCATGGTCCGTGCAGGAGATACAATGCTCCTAGGAACCGCTTGTATGGGTCCTGCCCTCGACGAGGTCGACTTCCTCCCCATGAGAGTCGACTACCAAGAAAAGTTCTCCTCTGCAGGAAAAACCCTCGGAGGGTTCATCAAACGAGAAGGGCGCCCCACCGAAAAAGAAACTCTTACCTGCCGTCTCATCGACCGTCCGATCCGCCCCATGTTTGAGGATGGCTACTACAGCGACACACAGATCATCACCACCGTCCTCTCTTATGACGGAGTGAACCAAACCGAACCCCTAGCGATTTGCGCCGCATCAGCCGCTCTTGTCCTTTCTGAAATCCCCTTTATTAAGCCTATCGGAGCTGTTCGGGTCGGAATGATCGATGGAAACTTCATCATCAACCCCACCCTTGAAGAAATGGAAAGCTCGGTCCTCGACCTTGTCATCGCAGGGACCGAAGATGCGATCCTCATGATCGAAGGCTACTGCGACTTCCTCTCAGAAGATCAGATTATGGACTCTATCGATGCAGGACATGAAGCAATCAAGGTCATTTGCCAAAAGCTTGGCGAGTGGCAGCAGGTCATTGGGAAAGAGAAAAACCGCGAAGGTCTCCGCTTCCTCCCAGAAGGACTGATGGAAGAGGTCGACCAGATCATGGCTGCTCCTCTTAAAGATGCGATCCGTATCGTTGAAAAAGATGCCCGCAATACAGCCATTTCTGAGATCAAAGAAAAAGTGAAAGAATCTCTCCTTCCTGAGGAAGATGCCAAGTACAAGCCATTTGAAGTGGGAATGGCAATGAAAAAAGTGACAGCCCACCACATGCGGCAGATGGTTCTTAAAGAGAAGAAACGGTGTGACGGCCGAAACACTTCTGACGTCCGCCAAATCTGGGTCGATATGGCTCCCCTTCCAAGAACACATGGAAGCACTCTCTTTACAAGAGGAGAAACTCAAGCAATCGCCGTCTGTACCCTTGGTGGCGAATCGATGGGACAACGGTACGAAACCTTAGATAAGGCTGACGGCCTTAGAAATTTCTACCTCCAGTACTCTTTCCCTCCCTACTCGGTTGGAGAAGTGGGACGCATGGGTCCTCCAGGACGACGAGAAGTAGGACATGGAAAGCTTGCTGAAAGAGCGCTAACCGCCACTATCCCTAATAAAGATGATTTCCCCTATACCATCCGCTTAGAATCAAACATCACCGAATCGAATGGCTCTTCTTCAATGGCCTCGATCTGTGGTTGCTGCCTTGCCATGATGGAAGCAGGAGTCCCCATTAAACGCCCTATTGCAGGAATTGCAATGGGACTGATCCTCGAAAAGGAAAGCTTTGCGGTCCTTTCTGACATCCTCGGAATGGAAGATGCCCTCGGCGATATGGACTTCAAAATCGCTGGAGACGAAAATGGGATCACCGCTTTCCAACTCGACATCAAGGTCGAAGGAATCGACAAACAGATCATGAAAACAGCTCTTGCCCAAGCAAAAGAAGGACGGATCCACATCTTGAAAAAGATGCTCGAAGCCTGCCCCAAGTCAAAAGAGAGCCTTTCTGAATATGCCCCTCGCATCGAGACAATCAAGATCAAGCCAAGCCAGATCGGAACCGTTATCGGCCCTGGAGGAAAGCAGATCCGAGCGATTGTCGAAGAGACAGGCGTTGACATCAATATCGATGATGATGGCTACGTCAGCATCGCCTCCACCTGCAGCAAAGGGATGGATCGAGCTCGTCAGATCATCCACGACCTCACCGCAGAAGTGGAAGAGGGGAAGACCTATAAAGGAAAGGTCGTTTCGGTCAAAGATTTCGGTCTTTTCGTCGCGATCCTCAACGTCCAAGGACTCTGCCACATCTCTGAGATCAAGCATGAGCGGATCGAAAGAATCTCCGACCACTACAAGGAAGGGGATGAGATCGAGGTTAAGGTCCTTAAGGTCGATCCAAAAACAGGAAAGATTAGCCTCAGCCGGAAAGCGCTTTTAGAAGCCCCCGTTAAGGCTTAACCCCCCTCTCTTCTACTCCGAGGTTCTACCTATACTCCACAATCCAGCCCTCCTTTAGGAGGGCTGGACCCATCCACCCCCTTAATTCCAAATAAATTAATAAATAGCATTTAAATTAATTAAAACATAGTGTATAATGTATTTTATAATTTATTTTACAAACAATTTAACTTAAAAAGGGGAAGAAAATGTCTGCAACAGCATTAAAATATACCGCTCCACCCGCATTAGAAAAAAAGGGGTTTGATCTTGTAAGCACCTCTCCCTATATCATAACATCAGAAATCGGGCAAACCGATGCTATAAAAACAATCATACAAAAATCTTCTAAAAAAAAAGGTGTTCTTTTAGGATTTGCGTTTGAGTTCAACTACAATCTCCTTGCCAATGGACTAGAAGTAGATCAGGCGATCATTTGCGATATCGATGAGAAGATGCATGAGCTTTATCAATTTATTGCCAAAACAATCGTTAGAACCCCGACAAAAGAGGAATTTTTAAAGGCTTTTAAAACTGAACTTGAAAATCGCTGCTCTTACTACAATACAGGACGAGAAGCAGAAGAAGTGATTGAGTACTACACCTTACAAGCACATAGTTGGCTATCGACAGGTCCGGGCTTTAAAAAAGTTCGAACCCTTTACCAGGAAAAAAGGATCCATCATCGAAACTTAAACCTTTTTAGTGATAAAGACTACTTTAAAAAGGTAGCAACTTGGGCTGAAAAGTGTCAATACATCTTCAAAGTTATTTACGTTTCTAATATTCCTGAATGGGCATATAGGCAGAATAAACTTAGTGAGATGACGACAAACCTTCAATGGCTTCTTTCTCCAGAAACCATCTTTGTTGATACCAAGCAAGAAATGTGGGAGTCTGGTAAGCCTAAAATCCGCTTTTTTCAGGGCACTAAGCTCCCAAGCTCTCGTCCAAATATCCGTGTGGAAAAAAGGGAGAGAAGTCAACCTCTTAATACCCGCGAAGATTCTAGGAAACGTTTGAAGTTTTAATTCCGGTGTCTAACACTTCAAATGGTCAAGCGGATTATTTTCAGCAGAAAAATCCTTTAACCGATTGGTCCATTCAGGCAATACTCTGAGTAGATTAACGCGTAGATAAAGCTGCTTAAGGCTAGACAGTTTTTCAAGAACCTTGGGAACTTCATTAAAAGCATTTTGATTCATTCCCAATACTCTAATTTTAGGGAGATTAGAGAACGCTTCTGGAAGAGTCGAAAGCTGATTCTCGTCTAGATACAAAAAGTCAAGGACCGTAAGCTTTTCAAATGGTCCTGATAAACTGTCTATTTGATTTTCCGAAAGGCGTAATACTTTAATGGAAGAGGGAAAGCGTCCCACATCTACTTTTTTAATTTTATTACTTGTTAACCAAAGGTTTTCTAAAGGAAGGTGTTGCAAATTTGGCACTTCGGTTAAATCTGTATCGCTTAGGTAAAGATGTGTGAGCTTTGGTAGGGTTAGATCAAAGCGCTCAATAGGATTATTGCTTACCCCTAAAGATTTTAAATTGATGAGTTTTTCCATCCCTTTTGGAAGAGCTGTTAATTGATTGTAGGAAAGATCCAACTTTTCAAGACTTGTCATACTAAATAGCTCTTCTGGAAGCTTTTGAAAAGCATTTTGAGCAAGCCTTAAGACCCTTAGATTTGTAAGAAGAAAAAGCTCTTCTGGAAGCTCTGTGAGCCCTTTTTGTAAAAGAAGCACCATATCAACTTCATCAGAGTGCTCTAAAACCCAGCTTCTAAAGTCGTAGTTCAAAAACTCTTTCCAAAGAGTTTCATCGTTCCCCATAGGAGTGAAATCCCAAGGGGTCTTTCTAGCAATGGCATCTTTAATCGCCTTAAAAAGGTAAAACTGCGGTCTAAATTTTTCTGGAATCTTAAAGGAAGAACCATGGTTTGTTTTTTGCTTTTTTGTAGTGTGATAGGCATTTGGATTGACATTTTCTTTTCCTGAAAAAGTGACTGCACTCATTATATACTTTACCTCTTGGTTATTAAAGAATATCAGATTTTAAGCAAAATTTTAATTAATATCAAGGGGTTAACTTAAGTTTTTTTTGAAATAGGGACTATTCAGAAGACTAAATAAGCTGAGATAGAAAGCTTATCGCTGGAATGATTGCTGGCTTCCTTGCCAGGAGAGCATTCTTCTCGACAGGCTTTTTTTCGAGGGCGAGCTGAAAGGCATACCGGATCCCTAAAGCCTCATGAAAGTGGAGGAGATTTTTAGAGATCGCCTTACCACTATTCTTTGCCTCAATGAGAATCCAAGGCTCTTCTTCTTTGGTAATCAAAAAGTCAACTTCTCTTCTTTGAAGATCTCGAATAAAGTAGAGGTCATAGTCGCCTAAGCCAATGTCGTTCCAAAAATGGACCGCTTTGAGGAGGTGAGAAGCGACAAAATTTTCAACCAAAGCTCCTTGAGTGGTAGAGAGAGAGAGCAATCCCAAAGGTAATACTTCGGTTGCTTGACTAAAGATTTGGAAAGATTCCGTGAATAAGGACGGACTTCAAAGAAAAAATGGAGCGATTTAAGAACCTCAATCCACTCTCGAATCGTCTTATCAGAAACCATCCTGATCTTCTTAGAAAAAGAGCTATAAGAAGCAAGCTGCCCTACTTGCTCTCGCATTAAATAGGCAAGGGTTTCTATTCCCGCAAGATCCTTCACTTTTGTCAGATCACGGAGATCTTCCTGAAAGATCTGTTTATTTCGAGTGCACCGCCACCGATTATAAAAAGAGCGGTCTCCCTTAAGAAAAGGATCTGGAAACCCTCCAAATTCCAAAAGAGTTCGAAGTCTTTTTGACGAAATGGGTGCCGGCTTACCTCTAAACTCCCTATCTTCTGGAGGCCCTTTTTTTTGAACAATTTCCCCGATGGTTAAGGGGTGGATCCGAAGAATAAAATATCTTCCCATCAAGCTATCGCCCCCCTTGACAAAGACATCAAGCTTGGAACTGCCCGTTACAATGACTTTTGAGTCTCCTTTATAGGTATCGTAAAGCCCTTTGAGGTAATTTTTCCACTCCGGATACTTCTGAATTTCATCGAGAACAATGAGAGGCGGCGTATCTAAAAACTCTTCAAGCCCTGCTTCTTCAGCAATCCGATCAGGTCCTTCTAGAATGAGTTTTCGATGGGCCAAGTTATCCCAACTTAGGTAAATGCCCCTTTCCCACTCTTCAATCATTTCTTTTGCTAGAGTTGTTTTCCCCGCCTGTCTAGTGCTCTATCAACCCTAAAATTAAGGATAGATTGGTTGAGATTTTTTTTTGCTGGCAAAGTGTGGAGATCGAATCTAAACTTTTATAAGTTTGTGAGATCGAACATGAAGCCAGCCGGAAAAAGATAAATCAAGATATCCTAATTCTTAGGGTTGACAGAGCACTAGGGCCCATCAAGAAAAGCATCTGGTCATACTTTTCTAAATGGTCAAAAATCTGGTCGTGATAAGCTCTTCTCATGCCCATATTTTTGAATCAAAAGGGGCAAATTGTCAAGATAATTTCGAATTAAACTCCGAAATTATCAAGATATATTTATCTGATTATAAGTGAATTAAATGATTTTTCGTGCAAAAATTTGCATACTTGTTTTTCAAAAGTGGTTTTTCTTTTTTCTTATAAAATTTCCTAAGAATCATATATAGATTCGTCGGGGGTTGCACCCCCTGCTGCCATCTTGATGCCGCGGACAGATCACCGCGTTCGTTCTGGCGCCCTTCGAACTCGAACTCACGTCAGCTCGCTGGAGAAGATAAAAAAGAAAAACTCTCCTGCGAAGGGACGGCCCTCAACCGTCAGGTTGGAAAGGGCTGCCCGGAGCAGTCCGCGTCTTCAAGGCGCTCTTGGAAAATCGGCATGAAGGAGGGGCCCGCACAGGGTTGTAACCCCCGACGAATCTATATATGGATTAATGGATATTTACTACTGGTTTACTAGTCTAACTTTATGCAATGCAAAGCTATGACTACACACCCTGAGGTTCGGGGTTAATGGGATCGATTCCTTCGTCGCGCTTGGGAGGTGGAGGAGGCTCTTTCCGGTGGGCTTCTTGAATCGCTTTCAGCTTGCTCCGCTTCTTCTCGGGATCCCAGCTTCCATCCATAATAGCGTGGACATCCTCTTTATCGAGCGTTTCAAACTCGATGAGCATGTCGGTCATAAGCTGCATCTTCTCTTTATTGTCATTGATGATCTCGACTGCACGGGTGTTGGCCTCTTCTAGAAGCCTGCGCACTTCACTGTCGATTTGCTTACCGGTCTCTTCGGAATAATTTTTAGCCGATTGTCCTGGCATTCCTGCATAGTTCCCCTCTTCACGCTCATCATAAGCAACGGGACCTAGAGATTCATTCATTCCCCACTGGCAGACCATACTGCGCGCCAGCTTGGTCGCTTGGGAAATATCCATCTGCGCTCCTGAAGAGATGTCGCCAACAAAGATATCTTCGGCAACACGTCCTCCCATCAAAACTGCAAGGCGATCGATGAGCTCTTTGCGCCAGTAGCTGAGCTTGTTTTTCTCGGGAACAAAATGGGTAGCGCCAAGGGAGAACCCACGAGGAATAATGGTGACTTTTTCGACGGGATCCCCACTATCGACGACAAGCCCGACAATGGCATGACCCGACTCGTGATAGGCAGTATGGATCTTTTCCTTTTCTCCCATCTCTAGACTACGCCGCTCTTTTCCATACTTTACCTTGTCACACGCTTCGATGGTATCGGCTTGAGTCACGGCAGTCCGCCCTTTTCTTGCAGCAAGAAGGGCGGCTTCATTGAGGATATTCATCAGGTCTGCCCCTGAAGAACCAGGAGTCGCCCGCGCCACATCCATCAGATCGACAGAGTCGTCGAGCTTGATCTTTCGAGCGTGGACTTTAAGGATCTCAAAACGTCCTTTAATATCGGGAAGGTCGAGGATCACATTCCGGTCAAAGCGCCCAGGTCTTAAGAGGGCTTTATCGAGAACATCGGGGCGGTTGGTCGCCGCCATGAGGATCACTCCTTCATTGGTGTCAAATCCATCCATTTCGACAAGAAGTTGGTTCAGGGTTTGCTCTCTTTCGTCATGTCCCCCACCAATTCCAGCACCCCGGTGACGCCCAACAGCATCGATCTCATCGATAAAGACGATGCAAGGGGCATTTTTCTTTGCCTGACTAAAGAGATCTCGAATCCGGCTTGCTCCCACCCCAACAAACATCTCGACAAAGTCAGAGCCTGAAATCGAGAAGAAGGGGCGATCCGCTTCTCCAGCTACCGCTTTAGCAATCAAGGTTTTTCCTGTTCCTGGAGGTCCAACAAGGAGGACTCCTTTCGGAATCCGAGCTCCAAGAGCGGTAAATTTAGAAGGGTCTTTTAGGAAGTCAACGACTTCATAGAGCTCTTCTTTGGCTTCCACAACCCCTGCAACATCCTTAAAGGTCACTTTATGCATGCTCTTATTGAGCATCTTTGCAGGAGACTTCCCAAAGTTCACCGCTCCTCCAGATCCCATCCCCTTCATCTGCCTTGAGAAGATGAAGTAAAGGAGGAGGACCACAATGAGAACGGGGAAGATGGTCATGAAGATATAGCCCAGGTAATTCGAGGAGGGCTCTTCACTTTTAAAGGTCTTTTCTAAGACGAGGTTCCTTGGTTGGTCGGGAGCTTTAAAGAGGGTGCCACTATTTTCTCCAAATGACTCCCACTCTTTCTTTGCATGAGAAAACCAGAGGGCAAACTCTTCGGGAGGTTGCTTTTCTAAGGCCTTTGTCGAAAGCTCTCGGTTGTTAAAAAACCAGGTCACACCAAGGGCACTCTGCCGCGCTTTGCTAAGCTGCGCTTCATTTTCATCAAGGGCAATAAAGCTATCATTATACTGATTAAGATCGACCATATAGCCCCTGACAGAGCGGAGCTCTTGGAGGGTGACATGATTTTCTGTTTTTAAAAGGTTAAGGGTGATCTGGTTTAAGGTGATCAGCCCCGCCTCATAACTCGCCAATGCCTCTTGAGGCGCTTGGCTTGCTTGAAGGGCTTCTTTAACTTTTGTCTCTGCGGCTCGAAGCTCTTGCTTCATCGCCTCATTCCCAATCCCAACGGCGGGTGACTTATAACTTTGAATGAGTTTTTGGACATGCTCTCCAAAGGTCCGAACACTTGCGGCTGAAGGATCAAGTGAAACAGAGCGGTACTCAGCTTGCAAGTTGGTTAGACTCATCTCCCTTTTTTCGGGAAGGGAGCGGACAATCACACTACTTTGTCTTTCTTGAGTGTCATAATAAGGACTTACCACACTAAACCCTTCTTTTGGAAGTGGAGTCCCACTCAAGGCAAGGAAGGTTTGGGCGGCATGGTAAACATGACTCTGAAGAACATTGAGCTCTTGAGAAAGCTCTTTACGGGTTTCTGTGAGCTCATGATTTTGATTGAGAAGCTCTAAATAACGGTAGCGGGCTCGAGAATCATCGGTGAGCTGCTGCTTAAACTTTCCCGTAAAGGTCACAAGTTTATCGTTTTGGGCTGTCTTTTTGCTCTCATCTTTTTGGATAAGACCAAGGTTGACCAAGTGCTCCACTTGGTGGCTAAACGAGACCTTTCCCCCCTTATCATCTGACAAGTTCTGAACTGTCAAGATGATGAGGATGGCGGCCAAAAGAAAGAGTAGGAACCCTCCCGGAAACTTTTTCCGAGGTTCCTGTTTATTATCAGGCTGATCCATCCGCTTCTTAAATCTACTTTTAAATGGGCGAAACTCTTTTTTCGGCCCCTTACTCTTTTCTATGACTGACATTGAATTTCCTTATCAACCCAAAAAGTTTTCCCAAATAACAACTGACTAGTTTTTAGATCTCTAGAGTAAAAGATTTCTCTTTTTCTGGATAGAGCCAAATGCAAAAATTGGTAGCTTGTCGTAGAAAAACGAGGGAACCCCCTTAGCCCCATACCCCTTCTTAATTTTTTTTCGAATGAGCGGCTCTAAATTGGAGAGCTTTTCAAGGCTATAATTTCCTTTTGGAATCGCAACCTCCCCCTGCCAAAAGGCTTCCCAACTCCCATCACCCCCCTCTTTCCAAAGCTCAGGGGTCTCAAAAAAGCTAGGAAAAGGCTCCTGATAGATAAAAAGGTGGGAGCGGCTGAGCTGAAAGGTGGTTGAGCCCACATGGATCTTCCCCGAAGGACGTTTTTGTCGGATCAGCTTCATCAGTACTTCCAGCGCATCATAGGAAAAGGGGGCTAATCCCTTTAAAAAATATTTAAGCTCAAGGGAATGAATCCCCAGTCGAAGATCGAGGTAGGCGCCAAAGGGTCCATGGACGAGTTTTTTTTCAATGTCACCTCCCCTCTCTTCAAAATAAAGAGAGAGCTCTTGGCACATCTTCCCAAGCTTTGCAAAATTTCCTTCCATCCGCTTTCCAAAAATCTTTTCCAGCTGGGGAAAGAGTTCTACCCGCATCCGGGAACGGAGATAAGAGGTGTCTTGGTTCGTGGCATCTTCAAAGTAATGAAGCTTCTTTTTATTAAGGTAATGAATCAAGGCCTCTTTTCTCATAGAAAGGAGGGGGCGCCATACGCACAAGCTCCCGAGTAAACGCTCCTCATAAAGCCCCCCAAGCCCTTTAAGCCCAGCCCCTTCTGCGATTCTTTTAAAGACCGTTTCAGCCTGATCTCCCGCATGATGGGCTAAGAGGAGCGCCTGAAACCCTTCCTCTTTATGGAGCCGAGAAAAAAAAGCGAGCCGCTCCTCACGCGCCCGGTTTTCGAGATCGCCCCCTTTCATTTTTTCGAGGCGGTGAAGGTGAAAGGAGAGTTTGAGGTGGGAAGCAACCTGTTTTAAAGCCTCTGCTTCTCGAGCGCTTTCTTCTCGCCACCCATGGTCAACATGGGCCACATGGAGGGAAAAATCGAGGGTTTCCTTCGACTCCACTAAAAGGTGGAGAAGGGCCATCGAGTCGGCTCCTCCTGAAAGTCCTAAAAGGATCTTAGCCCCTTTTTCGAGGCGGAGAGTGAGAAAGTCTTTGACAACCTGTTTGAGCATAATATACCCACTAGGGTACAATAAGTGCATATTTTTTATAAACTTTGGTAAACAATGCCGCTGCTTTGGCGCTACTTACTCAAAAACTATTTTCAAGTGTTCCTCCTCTGCGTGATGGGGTTTATTGCTGTTCTCCTCGTTACCCGTGTCCAGGAAATTGCGCGGCTTGTTGCTCTAAATTCTGAAATTGGGAAGATTGCTCTCTTTACCCTCTTTCAAATCCCCTATATCTTGCCCATTGCCATTCCCATTTCAGGGTTGATCTCAGCAATTCTTCTAATTAGACGCCTTTCATATAACCATGAGCTCACCGCTTTTCGGGCCGCTGGTATCCCGGTCAAAACGCTGGGCACTCCCCTTCTTATGGCTGCCTTTTTACTTTCGGTAGTTAATTTTGCGATTGTCTCGGAGGTAACCCCTCGCTGCCGCCACCTTTCCCACCACCTCATTCAAAGTGCCGCGACGATCAATCCCCTCTTTCTGATGAAGAAATCAAAAATGCTTAAACTGAAAGACTCCTATGTCGATATGAAAATGACCGAGCTGGGAAAGGAGGCAAATAATGTGATTATCGCAGTAAAAAATGAAAGTAGTGGACGGCTGAACTTGATGCTTGCTAAAAAGCTGACTGTTGAAGATAACTTGATGAGTGGTGAAGAGGTCACCCTGATCTCTCATATTCCTGAAGAGCGGGCGGACCTTTATGACAATCTCATTATCGAAAACCAAAAAGAGATGTCCACCTCAGCAATGGCCCTTTCTTCTTTGATGAAAAAGAAAACCTATAGGCTTGGGGTTGAACATTTGCCAATGAAAGCCCTTCTTCAAACATTTTCCAATCAACCGGTTCACCCTAAAATAGTCAAACGGGCTCGGTTTGAACTGTGCCGCCGCATTTTTTTTCCTGCAATGACCTTTGCTTTTACCCTTCTCGGCTTCTCTGTTGGCCTTGAGATTGGACGGGGAAAAAAGAAAAAAGGACTCTACGTCGCCCTACTCTTCGCCGCATTGACCTTTATCTGCTCGATTGCGGCTAAATCTTTTGAACTTGAAACCTATAAGATGATGATCTGTTATAGCCTACCCTTTCCGATCCTTGTCTTCACCTCTCTATGGTTCCAAAGACGGATTCTTGGAGGGATTGAATGATCTGGCAAAGGTATTTTCTCCGTGAAATCCTTAAGGTTTTCTTCCTCTTCCTCTTTTCCTTTTTTGCCCTCTATGTCCTTGTCGATTATTCGATGCACATGCAAGAAATCCTCAAGAGTGATACGATTAAATGGAAAGGTCTTGGGGTCTATTATGGGATGCTTTTTTCAAGGCGGTGTGACCTCCTCCTTCCCCTTGCCTTGCTCATCTCGAGCGTCAAGGTGTTGACAACGCTCAACCGGAGAAATGAGCTGTTAGCGCTTCAAACCGCAGGGGTCGCTCTCCATAAACTCACCCGCCCCTTTTTCTTTGTGGGACTCCTCTGTGTGGGGCTCAGTTACCTCAACTTTGAGTTCGTTGCCCCAAAATCGTTTAGCTATATCAGCCAGTTCGAAAAAAAATATCTCAAGAAAAAGAGCAAGCGGAAAGAGAAAAAAGAGAAGATCCACATCCTCCCCTTAGAGGATGGGAGCCGCCTCTTATACCAGTACTATGACCCGGTCAAAAAAGAGTTTTTCGACCTTTTCTGGATCGCTTCCCAAGATAAGGTGTATTACATGAAAACCTTATCGAGCCGTGGAGAGGGAACCTTCGTCGATCTGATGGAGCGGAAAGAAAAAGGGATGGAAAAAACCGCCTCTTACTTGAGCCACACCTTCAAAAACCTCCACCTCAATTTTGACCTGGAAAACTACTTCGAACAGGGGATGGACAACCGCTCGATTACAGAGCTGATCCAGATAGGGACGAGCCAAGCCCCTCTTTTTGAGGATAAAAGGCCCATTGCCCTGACCCACCTTTACTTTAAAATTGTGATGCCTTGGCTCCCCGTCCTTGTCCTCCTCGGCGCTGCCCCCTTCTGCGTCCCTTCGGTCAGAAACCTCCCCACCTTTCTCATCTTTGCCCTCACCATTTTTGGTTATATCACCTTTTTTACCATCATGGATGGCTGTATGGTCCTAGGAGAGACAGGAGCTTTATCCCCCTTTTGGGCGATCTTTCCCCTTCCGATCCTTTTTTCCTTCATTTTTGGAGGGCGGTTCCTTAAAATGTGTCTAAACCTATGATTGCTAACTGATAAAATCATGAAGAAATTGTTCATCCCTCTCCTTATTGTCTGTCTTGTTTGGATCAGTTGGCTGAGCCCCTACACCCGCCCCCTTTGGGACCTCCTCGACCAAAAGGCCTTTAACCTCCTTAATGCTTGGATCCATAAAAGCCCTTTTTGGCAAAACTTTTGGGCCTTTACCGGTCATCGGATCATGGACTATATCCACGACCTCATCATGCTCCTCTTTTTCTTCTTTAGTATTAAGTGGGCCTCTAAAGAACTTAAAAAACGGAAGGTGGCCGAGCTGATTTTTTCCACCCTTTTTATTGCATTGATCATTTGGTTTCTCAATGGCCCCCTTGCCCCCGACTTTCTCCACTTCCGTAGAGATAGCCCCACAATCGTCGACAAAACGGCCTTCCGCCTTTCTAGCGTGATCGATTGGATTAAGGTGAAGGACCGCTCTCATAAAAGCTTTCCAGGAGACCATGCAACGACCGCCATCTTATTTACCTGTCTGATTTTCCACCTTATGGGAAAGCGTGCAGGAGCCATTGCGACGGTTTATGCGATCTTTTTCTGCCTTCCCCGCCTCATTGCAGGAGCCCACTGGCTCACCGATACTCTCATCGGAAGCGCTTCGATCGCGATTGTTGCGACAACCCTTGCCTTTGCAACCCCCTTTGCAAATAGGTGCATTACTGCTATAGAAAAGAAACTTGGGAGCCAATTACAAAATAAGGGTATTTCTATGAAACGGAAAAATCAGTGAAAAGAGCCGAAAAGCGATCATCAGTCATTTTATAATTGGCTCCTAGGAGGAAAGAATGTCAAAAAGCTTAGAAGACTACGAAAAACTTCAGGAACTGGGGAAGGAAATCCGGACCCTTTCTGGCGTTGCCATGCTTCTCGAGTGGGACCAAGAAACCTACATGCCAAAAGGGGGGATCACCTCCCGATCAGAGCAGGTCGAGCTTATCTCTTTTCTCATTCATGAAAAGAAAACCAGCGCCACCTTTAAAAAAGCCCTAGAAAAGCTGATCGATCTAGAAAGTGGGGAGCTTAAAGGAGAGGACTTAAGCAACCGAAAAAAGCGCTCCGTTGAAGAATTCTACGGCGAGTATATCAAAGATGCTAAGCTTCCCGCTGACTTTGTCAAAAAGCTTGCTAAAGCAAACTCAAAAGGGACTCACGCCTGGCAAAAAGCAAGAGAAGAAAATAGCTTCGAAGCCTTCCTCCCTTACCTTGAAAATATCGTCACCCTTAACCAACAAAAAGCTGCCTATCTTGGGTTTAAAGATCACCCTTATGATGCCCTTCTCGATCTTTATGAGCCCGGGGTCACGACTCAAGAGCTCGACACCCTTTTTGGAACCCTAAAACCCTTCCTCACCGATCTCACCAAAAAACTTGCTGCAAAAAAGAAGGTTAGCACCGCCTTTTTAACCGCCCAGTTTCCCCGTGACAAGCAGATGGAATTTTGCCACTTTCTTTTAGATAAGATGAAGCTCGATCCCGAAAAATTTCGCCTTGATTTTTCAACCCACCCCTTTTGCACCGCTCCTCATCCCCATGACGTCCGCCTCACCACCCACACCTCTTCCTCCGGCTTTTTTAAAAATATCTCGGCTGTGATGCACGAAGGGGGACATGCCCTCTATGAGCTCGGCCTTCCCGTCGAAGATTTTGGAACCCCGTTAGCCGAATATTGCACCATGGGAATCCATGAGAGTCAATCCCGCTGGTGGGAGTGCTTTATCGGGCAAGGACGCCCCTTTTGGGAGTTTGCCTATCCGAAACTTCTTGAAATATTCCCCGAGCAGCTCCAAGGCATTACACTCGATCACTTCTACCAAGCGATCAACCAGGTCGAGCCCTCCCTTATCCGGGTCTTTGCCGACGAGGTAACCTACATCCTCCACATCATCCTCCGCTATGAAATCGAAAAAGAATTTATCGCCGGTACTCTCAATCTCGCTGACCTCCCCCATATCTGGAATGAGAAGATGGAAAACTCGCTCGGGGTCACCCCCGATACGGATATGAATGGATGTCTTCAAGATGTCCATTGGTCCTGTGGACTGATCGGCTATTTCCCCACTTACGCCCTTGGCAATATCTACGCCAGCCAATTCTTCGATACTTTCCAAAAAACCTTCCCCGACTGGGAAATGCGCACCACCAACGGAGACCTTGCCTTCATACGCCATTTCCTTTTAGAAAAGGTCCACCGCCACGGCAGAGAGTTTCCCGCTCTGACCCTCATCGAGAGGGCAACAGGCGCCCCCCTTTCTCCTCAGCCCTATATGGACTACCTGACAAAAAAATATAGCCAATAAAAAACCCCAGAAGAAATTCCTGGGGTCCATAAAAAAAAAGAGAGGTGATTGGTTCTTATCTCTTTGAGAACTGGAACTTTTTACGCGCTCCAGGTTGACCACACTTCTGTCGCTCACGCTTGCGGGGATCACGAGTCAGAAACCCTTCTCCCTTAAGAGAGCCACGCCGCTCTTCATCTTCTTGGACAAGAGCACGGGCAATACCCAAGCGAGCAGCAATCATTTGACCTTCGATTCCACCCCCTTTGGCGCGGATGATAATATCGTAATTTCCTTCAAGCTCTAGCTTCTTTAAAGGAGAAAGAATCGTTTCTCTTTGGAGTGGAGTGGTAAAATACTCTTCCAGTGTCCGTCCATTCACGTCGATATTTCCTTTCCCTTTGCGAAGTCTCACAGAAGCAATCGCTGTTTTGCGTCTTCCTACTCCAATCAATTCGTTGATCTTTTTCGTTGCCATAGTCTTTTTATACCTCTACAGATAGTGGCTTTTGCGCCTGTTGGTTGTGTGTATCGCCAGCAAAAATCCGAAGTCTTTTAAGCTGCGCTTTTCCTAATTTTGTTTTTGGCATCATCCCCTGAACAGCACGGCGGATGATATAGGTCGGTTTCCGCTGCATCATTGTCCGGTAAGGGATTTCTCTGAGTCCTCCCATATGTCCGGTGTAGTGACGGTACACTTTCTGTGCTTCCTTATTACCACTTACTGCAATCTGGTCAGCATTGATGATGATCACCCCATCCCCAGAATCTGCATTAGGGGTGAAGGTTGTCTTATGCTTCCCGCGGAGAATTTGGGCGACTTCTGAAGCAAATCGGCCAAGGGTTTTCCCTTTCGCATCGAGGGTAATCCACCCTCTTGCCGCCTGGGCTTCTTCTTTCGTCAATAGAATGGTGCTATTTTTTCGCGTTGCCATTTCAGCTGGTCCTTATCATTAATCTACATGACGCACCAGCATACAGAATTCTTTCTTTTTTGCCAACCCCCCAAAACAGAGGATCTCACCCCCCTCAAACAGCCTCTATTTTGTTTTTGTTAAATTAATTTTTATTATTTTATTTTAATGCAATAAACATATAATAATTAAAAAAAATAAACAAATATGCGTTAAATATGAATTTAAAATTGGAAGCTTTTTTTACAGATTGGGATTTCAACAGCCCTTGCTGGTTCCCCTTACTTTAAATCCCCCCCCATCGCGATGAATATATCACCTATTTTGCCACCCACTATGCTTTAACATTTTTTTCTAAAAAAGGGATGTCTGGGAACAAAAAAATTTATAACTTTTTTGTTCCCCTTGAGGGCATCTGTGGGCGCATCTGGGGCCGAGTGATAGGAAATACTGAGGAGGAAAAGAGACACTTACCTTTAAGGGAACCTTAAGGGATATTGCCATTAGCACGACTTTTTCGATCCCCATTACTCTCATTGCCCGTGCGCTCCTGCCCATCCACACCCCTATTCGTGAACTTCCTACCCGCCAACTCATTGCTCATGAGATAAAAGCGCAACTTGTGTGCTCAACAGTCAAATATCTCCTTCCTTATTTGAGGCAAAAGATATAGACTCATGCAACCCACTATTGCTCTGTCAACCCTAAAATTGAGGATAGATTGGTTGAGATTTTTTGGCATGGTTCAAAATACAGCATGCTGAGGTAACACTTCACGAAATGTGGACACTTCACGACGTAGCTTTTCTTCGCCTTCGGCTCCGAAGCTGTGTCGG
>NZ_JAAEJV010000026.1 GCF_015356785.1 Candidatus Neptunochlamydia vexilliferae
TATAGACAGCTGGCTAACAAATGCGTTTTGTTAAGGTTTATTTGGAAGAAAAACGGAATCGTGCACAGGGAGGAGCTTATATGCATTCCTGACACGCCAATCCGGAAGTACTGTAGCGAAAATAAAGATCAGCTCAAGGGAAATAAAGATACAATTAATAAAATCCGCCGTTCTATCGTAGCATCATCACTTTATAAATGATTAACAAGACGCACTTAAATTAGGCATGTCTCACCCAAGAAAACCTAATGCTAAATGAAGGGGAGGCTCGGAAGCCCGCCTTTTTATACCCAACTTTATCAAGTGGCCACCAGAGGAAAACCCTTTAAATCTTTTCTACTTTGTTGAAAGACTACAAGAAGCTTTGGGTGCATCAACTGGAAGAGTTTGGCTTTCAAGTGCATTCTTAGGAGCTGGGCAAAAATAACTTATACATTTCTGCAACCATAACATCTTCATCTGCTTTGTTGCAACTCCTTGAAAGCTAATAAGCTTCCTGCGGATTTGCGCCGCGCAGCTAAAGCGCTATGGCACCAGAAATGCATGAGTTATTTTTGCCCAGCTCCTTAGATAAATCGTCAAGCAAATTTTCTAGTTGACACCTGCTTGCTTTAGCCCTTAAAATGCACCTTCTAATATAATTTGGTATGGAAAAATGAAAGATTCTCTTAAGCTCATTCTTGTCACCCAGAGGGACTCTACCCCTATTGACAACTACTTGCGGTTCATCGAGAGATGTGCTCGAGCGGGGGTAACCGCAGTCCAGCTCCGTGAAAAAGGGGCCTCTTATGATCTTCTACTAGAATTTGCACGGAGATTAAAAGAGACCTTAGCCCCCTTTGAGATTCCCCTAATCATTAATGACTCAATAGATCTTGCCCAGGCGGTTGAAGCTGAGGGGGTCCATCTAGGCCAAACCGATGGAAGCCCTGAAGCCGCCCGTGAAATCCTAGGGGAAAATGCCCTGATTGGTCAATCGATTGAGTCTTTGGAAGAGCTCGATAAAGCCAATGCAAGCCAAGCATTGAACTACGTAGCTGCAAGCGCTGTTTTTGAAACGAAAACAAAAAAAAACCTAAAAAAGATTTGGGGGCTATCAGGCCTTAAAGACCTTGCCGCGCGCTCCAATCACCCTGTGATAGGAATTGGGGGCATCAATCTATCAAACGTTGATCAAGTCATAGACTCAGGAGCTCAAGGGGTGGCGGTCGTTAGCACCCTTCATAGCGTAGAAGACCTTGAGCAAGGTTGCAGTCAGCTACTTTCAGCGGTAAATAGAGGAGCCTGTCATGCATAGTATCTATGCCATCCTGGGAAAAATTCGTGAAACAAAACCTCTAGTCCTTAACATCACCAATACTGTCACGATGGATCTGATGGCTAATGGCCTACTTGCCATAGGAGCAGCCCCTATCATGTCATCGGAGGTCAGCGAGATTAAAGAGCTTGTTCACCTTTCTCAAGGGGTTAATATCAACATTGGAACGCTCGATAAGGCCTTTTGCAAAAGGGCCAAAGTTGGAGCAAAAGAGGCCTACTTGCAAGGGAAACCATGCATTCTAGATCCTGTAGGAACAGGTGCAACAAAAATAAGAACCAAACTAGCAAAAAAGCTCCTTCCTTATGTCACAACTATTAAGGGAAATGGGAGTGAAATCCTTTCATTTAAAGATACAAAAAGAGCTCCCCTAGGGGTTGAATCTAAAGAACCTTCGATCCAAGCTGAAGGGGTAGGGAGAAACTTAAGTAAAACACTTAACCGAACCATGATCATTACAGGAAAGGTAGATATTATCATCGGTGGCGACCGAACCGAGTACATTAAAGAAGGCTCCCCATTAATGGGAATGGTGACAGGAATGGGTTGCACATTAGGAGCCCTTTTAGCAGCCTTCCAAGCCGTTGAAAAAGATCGCTTTAAAGCTTCACTTGCTGCAACACGCTACTTCGGTATTTGCGGAGCAAAGGCTGCGGAACAAGCAGGAAGCCCCGCAGCGTTCAAAAGCGCTCTCATCGACCACCTTTATGAGCTGAGTTTTAATCCAAAGGCTATCTATGGATAAAGTCCTTTCGATTGCTGGTTTCGATGGCTCTGGAGGGGCTGGCATTCAAGCAGACCTTAAAACCTTTTCCGCATTTGGCTGCTTTGGAATGACTGTTTTAACAGCGCTTCCAATCCAAAATACCCAGGGGGTAAAAAAATCCTATCCTATCCCCCCTCTGGCAGTAAAAGAGCAGCTTGAAGCAATCTTTGAGGATATCATTCCCGATGCGATTAAAATCGGAATGCTTGCAAACAAAGAGGTGATCGAAGTCGTCACAAGCTTCTTAAAACACAACGGACAAAATATCCCCATTGTTCTGGATCCCGTGATGGTTGCAACCAGTGGGGATCGCCTCCTTTCTGCAGATGCTTTAGAGACCCTCAAAGAGCTCCTTATTCCCCTCTCTACCCTCACAACCCCCAATATTTCCGAAGCCAAAACCCTTATAGGCCCCTTCGAAACAACCAAAGAAGAAATGGAAACTGCTGCTCAAAAGATTCTCCTTATGGGGTCGCACTCAGTCCTTTTAAAAGGGGGGCATCTTGATGGAGAGATGGCATCCGACCTTTACCTCGACCAAAATGGAACAAAAGTATGGCTGAAAAAAAAGCGAATAAAGACCAAAAACACCCATGGAACAGGGTGCACCCTATCCGCTGCAATCGCCTCCTCTCTTGCCATGGGATTTGATCTCCTTGAAAGCTGTAAAAAAGGGAAGGCCTACCTTCACCAAGCGCTCATCGCAGCCAAAGACCTTCGCATTGGAAAAGGTTCTGGCCCTCTTCACCATTTTCACCACCTCCAAAGCTCATATATAAGCTCTCTAGTTTAAGAATCTTTGCTTAACAGCGTATGGCACATACAAAATCATGAAAAAAACACTTGGCGATAAAAAGGTTTTTCAGCAATACTGATTTTTAAAATGACTTGGTAAAATGAGAAAGACTTTAACATTATTGATTGCTTGCGGGCTAATCCTTTTAAAAACTCCCATCTATGGGAACGATCAGGCCTTTTCTGATTGTGAGTATGATGCCAATGAAGGGTATGAAAAGTGTGAGCCCTTGGGCTATGGCTCATCCACTGCAACAAGCACTTCGATCAGCATGTCGATGGTGGGCTGGGGACTCGGCCTTGCCATTGCAATTGCCATTCTTGCTGGAGTGATCCACCAAAGCGCCGCAGCTCATAACGACAGTAACTGATGAAATGGCTTTTCCTCTTACTTCCCTTTTTTCTGTGTGCTCAAGAACCCTTTTTTGCCCATTTTGAAGCTCCTAAAGGGTGGCAGATTGCCGACCCCTCCAAGTATGGACGGGGGGTCAAGATCGGTTTTATCGCCTCGAAGCGAAAAATCTTCACCCCTTCGATCACCCTCACCCTCGAAAAGGTGGGGAAAACCTCACTGGAGATCTACCTTAAGGTCATTGAAAAACACAACCGGCACAATCACTATACGGAGCTAGGCTCTCTTCAAACGAAAAATGGTCCGGCTCGCCTCATTCAGCTCGACATTAAAAACCAATGGGGAGTGATCCGCGTTCTTCAAGCCATTTCAATCCATGAGGGATATGCAATCATCCATGCCGCCTCGGTATTAAAAGAAGAGTTCCTTTCTGTTCATGAAAAGCTTTTAGCCTCTTTTAAGTCGCTCGAAGTGTCACCGATTTGGAGTGATCCCGACCTAGAAAAAAAGTTAATGCCACTGACAACCTGTTGGAAAAAACATTGCGCCACTTCGAAAGGAGACAGGGAAAGCCTCTTTGCCACCCCCTTTTTTCAAAGCAATCACTGGAAACCTTTTGTCAATTATGTCGAAAAAGAGTTAAAGTTAAAAGGGAGCTGCTGGCAGTTCCTTGCAATTAAATACATTCAACAATCCCTACTGGAGAAAAACAGTCCATGAAACGGTTAATGATCTTTCTAACTATCGCCTTTGCCTTAAACGCTCAGGAACCCCCTCTTCCTGAGGAGAACCCTGACATCCCCTTCCGTGAGCGCACCGAACCTGAAGAGGCTCCCTCAAACACCAAAAAAGCGACCCTTGCCGTTATCGGAACCCTGGCTGCCATTACCATCGGGCTGATTGCCAGCGGTGCCAACACCGGGAAGCATGCTCCTTCGAATAACGACTCATGAAATACCTTGCCTTAGCGCTTCTGCTTTTGCTCACAAGCTGCTGCCGTGATGGGTGGAAACATACCGCGATAAAAAGTGGGAGCCCCGACTATGACATTAGCAAGCTCACCCACCCCGCTTCTGATCCCGCAAATGGGATCGAGCTTGAGCTGACCCGCTATGGGAAAGAGATCCATGGCTACATCCATGTAAAAACCTTCGAACTCCCCTCCCATGAAGATGAGCATGCGACAACACTGACGATCACTACTCCTCAAAAACCCATTCTGATTCAAGGTTTGGGAGTTTACCAAAGCCAGCGCTCTAGATTTAGCCCCATTGAAGCAGACCCCTATCCAAGAGATAAGGGCGATGCAGAGGGGGGTGAAGCTGGAGATGCTGGCGCAGGGAAAAACCAAATCTTGAGTCAGAATGGGTTTACCAAGACTTTTGTGATTCCCCTTCTGGAAGGAGGGCAAAGGGCACGTCTCACCGACACCTGCCTGAGTTACCTGATTCAGGTGCTTGAGATGTATGATACGGCGACTCTGACTTCGGGCCACTTTTCAGAGACAATCAGTGGAGCAAATTTTCAGCGCCACCACGACGCCCTCATGCGATGCCCAAGCGCGCTCCGCCCCCAAAATCTGATCACCTTTGAAATTTTGTAAAACTTGTTTGGGTATATAACCTGCAACTTGTAGCATTTATTTCTTGCCCAGTTCCTTAGGAGTTATTCTTGCTCAGCTCCTTAGCGGAGGGGCTCGATCTCTTCAACTGAGAGGCCCGTTGCTTCAGAAATCTGAGTTACTGGTAGACCTTGCTTAAGCAAAGCTTGGACAATTTCTAATTTTTCTTTTTGCCGTCCTTTTTCGAGCCCTTCCTCAACACCTTTTTCACGTTCCTTTCTTCTGGCATCATATTCGTCAGTCAAGGCCATGTTTGCCTGAATGTATGCCTCTCTTTCAGCCTTGCTCCAATTGTACTCTTCCATCGAGTTGTAAGCTTCTATCAGCTCTTTTTCTTGGACTTTAGAAGGAACTTCGTTCGTTTTCCCCCAGTTTTTAAAGAAGTACAACCATTTATCTTGGACCGTTTCTAACTCCTCTTCTTTTTTCTTGAATTTAGGAAGCTCAATGAAAACGTAAGACATATCTTCTAGATTATGCTCTAATGTGTCCGTATCAAGGGTTTTATGATAGGAAATCACCTTTTCTTTCTCAGGAAATAGAACATGGTTTGCAATGGCAAGAAGGATAACAGGTTTTAGCTCAACGTACTCAGCTCCTTCAGGAAACTGAGAAACGTAGCTATGAGCAAGATAAAATTGGGTCCGCTTGATAAACCCAGGGGCACTCTTATTTTGCATTTCAACAATGTATTGAATATTTCGCTCATCTGTGCACTTGATATCAAGAACGCTTTTTTTCGTTTCTTTGATCAGGGGTGCTTGATCCTTTGGAAGAAGAGTGACTTCTTTGATTTTTCGGTCCCCTTCTAGAGATAATGCGGAATTCAAAAAGCTAATAAGCAAAGGCTTGTGTTTTTCTGTTCCAAAAAGCTTTTTAAAAGAAACGTCATTTGTTGGGTTTAAATACCGGCTCATTTTTATTTCTCCTCTGTCTGGCTAAGAGATTCAATTGTTTCGGCAGAAAGCTTTGTTTCTTTCATAACTTCCTCAATCGAGCAGCCTCTATCAACCTGAGTTTTCTTCTTTAAGGTCTTGTTCACAAGCCATTTTTATGACTCCTATGTCATTTTTAAACTCTTCTTCAAGTTTTCTTATGAGCTCTTCATTTTTGGCCCTTATTGCAAAATCCTTCCAAAAATCGATTAATCAGTAATTTTGCAATTGGCTCTACCTGTACCTATTTTAACGGATCTTGCAGGATTTTGCAAACCTTCATTTTCATTAAAAATTATTTTGTCATATATATATACCGAAACAAGATCAAGAAGTGGTTTTGGGCAACGCGAAAGCTGTCGAAAATCCAATTCTTGAATTTGTTTAGGTTTATTTTGCTTATTATCAGCAGGGTATAAATGGATGGCTATTTCTCAACCTACTATGGGCGGTTTCGAGGATCTGTTGTAACGAGTGAGGACCAGGCCCTTTTCCATACTCTAAAAGGTCGTGCCAATGATTGGGATCTTTGGGGAATGTTTCATGAAGGGAAAGGAGCGCTTCCAATGGGTCTTCTCCTTTTGCTTCCGCTTTGAGAATCGCCTTTCCAACAGCTTCGTGAGCCTCCCTAAAGGTCAGAGAGGAGGCTTGAGAAAGTCCCTCTGCAAGGGGAGCTGCTGCTGTAAGACCTTTGGTGATGCTCCGGATCATGTTTTTGGGAAGGGGCTCTGCCCCTTCGATGATCAGGGAGAGAAGTTCTAGGGATTGGATGAGGGAGGAAAAGCTCGAGTAGTACCCAGTAAGCGCTTCGGTCCCTACCTCTACAGAGTTTCCAAAAGGGACTTTATGCATTGTAGCAGCAGCTGTTGTAAACGCACCGGTCATCTGAATGGCTTTTCCTTTAATCTTCTCAAGGAGATAGGGGTTCTTTTTTTGAGGCATTGTCGAAGAGATCCCACATAAGCGATCGGGAAGGGAGAAAAACTCAAACTCTTTGGTCAACCAAAGGTGGTAATCTTGGGCAACCCGGCTGATCGTCGTTCCTAAAGTCGCACCAAGTGCGAGGAGGGTAAGCTCAAGATCACGACTAGCAACGGCGGTAAGGGCATGGGCGGGCCCTTTTTTGAAGGGAAGCTCCTCAGCACTCTTTTCAGGGTCGATAGGATAGGTTGTTCCCCCACCTGCTCCGGCTCCTAAGGGGGAAGCTTCCAGAAGGGAAGAAAGGGAGAGGAGGCTCTTGCTTTGAAGGGCAAGAGCCTCTTCAACACCTGTAAGATAGTAGCCATAAGTTGCTGGCATGGCAGGTTGGTATTGACTGTAGATGGGCATCGGAAGGTTTTTATAGCACTCCCCTTGACACAGGAGTGTAGAGCGCAGCCTCCACAGGGACTGGGAAAGCGCTTGGTAGATCTCTTTGGTTTGAAGTCTTTGAAGGGTCGCATTGATATCGTTCCGGGAACGCCCAATATGGATCAGTCCCCCAGTTTTGATCCCCGTCTGCTCGATCAGCTTCTCCTCATAGGCAAGGTAAAAGCCCACCCCTGGACCATCAATGGCGCGAACAGTTGCAAAATCACCTTTTTCAAGCGCCTCAACCCCCTCTATGAGACGCTTAGCTTGATCAGGTGTGATGATTCTGGTTTTCTTAAGCATGGCAACATGCGCCCTATTTATCTTTGAGAGGGCATGTAAAGGATCGATTCGAGGAATCATCTCTTCTTCTAAGATCCGCTTTACACGGGGATCTAGGGGCTCGGCAAGCCTTCCCCGTCCACATGAAGGGGTTATGGGGGCGATTGTCACCGTCAGATTCCCTAGGGCTTGATCAAGAAGGAGGTGACACTCTTCAAGGGTATCTCCTTTCACGATAGAGTGGCCAATCCGGTCTTTAAAGCTCCCTTCTAACTGGATCAGAGCCCCTTTTTCTTTGTAGAGGGTGAGCCCGTGAAGAGTCTTTGGCACATTCGCTAAAGTCCCTTCTTGGGTGGGAATTATAAAACGGATGGCTGCATGGGAGCTCTTGTGGGGAAGGAAAGAGGGGTTTTGCCCTAGGTAAAGGTGGAGGATATTTTGAATGAGCGGAATCCCTTGGGCCTCTTCAATCAATTGGGGAATCATCCCCCCAGCAAGACGGGGATTCACCTCGATAATATAAATCGTCCCCTTTTTCACCCGGAACTCGACATGGAGGGGGCCAAAATCAAAGTCAATTGCCTTGATAAGTTGGGTGATGATGGAGAGGGCCTCTTGAGAGATTTTTTGAGAAATGGGAGCTGGAAAATCATGTCCCGATTCGACAAAGTGGGGCTTAGGTCCAAGGTGCTTTTTGGTCATACCAAGGAGATAGGGTTCTCCCTTTTGGACAACGATTTCTGCAGAGTATTCCTCTCCTTCGATGTACTCCTGAATGATATGCGAATTGTCAAGATGGGGAAGGGACTCTGGTGAAGAAAAAAGCTCTACACCGATGCTCCCTGTCCCAGGATTGGGCTTAGCAATAACGGGAAAAGAAAAGGAAACTTCTTCTCCTCCTCGAACGGTTGGGATCGCTGGAAGGGAAAGTTTTTTTAATGTTTGGATCAAGCGGTATTTATCGCGACAATGAGCGATTGCTTCGGGATTGGTATGGGGAAGATTGAGCTTTTTTGAGACAAGAGCTGCAGGGTAAATGTAGCTGTCTGAGCTTGAGAAAACACCTTTAAGATCTGAAACTTTTTTTAGGAATGTGGTCAACGCCTCAGGGTCATCCGTATCGATCAAAATGGGATGGATCAGGTGCTTTTTTAAGAAGGGATACTTTTTGGGGTTCTTCGTCAGAAAAAGGGGGGCCAACCCCATTTTTTTCCCTGCATTGAGAAACCATTCTCCGGTTCCAGTCGTATTGCTCTCTATAAATGCGATTTTATCCATGGTGGTTAACTACTTGTTCATAGGGTTGACGCTTCCAATTAAAGTAAGCCCACTCCTTACCCACTTCAGAAAGAGAATCGATGTGTAAAGGGGAGGGAAAAGGGGCATTGAGATCGATTCCTTCCTCTCCAATCCACCGGTCTGAATAAACGGTATGGGTATAGCGGTGCCCTGAGTCGGGGGCAATGAAAACCACCTCTTCATCTCGATTTTTGTTGGCAATCCAACGGGCGACATGAAAAGCTGCCCCTGTCGTTGGACCGCAGTAAAGACCTGTCTTAGAATAGAGCTCTCTAAGCGCCTTGTAAGCGCAGTGGGCAGAAACCCAGTGGACCTCATCGAAAGAGGAATGGATGACATTCTTAGGTAAAAGGGAGTTCCCGAGCCCCCGGAGTTTCCTCTTTCCTGCAGGGAGGCCAAAGAGAACACTTCCAAAGGTGTCGACTCCAATCAGACGGGTGTCGGTATTGACCTCCCGAAGGCGCTCAATGGTTCCACAGGTTGACCCTCCAGAGCCTACAGCTCCTATAAGGGTCAGGGGAGAGCGGAGGTTTTCTAAAAGAAGGTCTGCAAAAGGGGTGTAGGCATGGCGATTGTCTGGGTTATCGTATTGAGCAGGCCAAAAAGCTTGGGGGTGGCTGAATAAATAATCGCGGAGCGCTTGCAGGCGGAGGGTTTGGATGTTTAGATTGTCGATCGACCGCTCAATAATTTGAACCTTTCCTCCAAGAGCAACTAGCCGAGACTGAAGAGCGGGGTCAATGACTGGATCGCTGATGATAATAAAAGGAAGATCAAGCTCTCTACACACAAGAGCAAGTCCTTGAGCATAGGTTCCACTTGAGGTTTCAATAATTGGGTAATCGGGGTTCAGCTTTCCCTCTTTTAATGCCTTGAGGAGCGTATATTTAGCGGGAATAAGTTTCATCAATTCAAAAAGGGCAACCGTCAGATTAGGGGTTAATCGAATCAGCTTTGGACTTACAAGGGTGCTTGAATAATTTGAAAACAGGGCCTCCCCTTTTTTGTCGATGAGCATCAGTCTTCCTCTGTTAAAGAATGAAAAAGGTGAGCGGTCTTTCCCATCTCTTTGAGATTGAGGGTTAATCGTTTTAACTGCAAGTCAAAGGAAGGCAATGAGGGGTCAAGGAGGACCCCAATAAAAGTGCCACTATGGGCAATCGCTACACCGAGCCCTTTAACCTCTTCACAAAAAGAGATGACAGCCTCCAAAGAGGGTTTATCGTGATGCCTCTGGTTCATCCTTGCACTCTCTGTGGCAATGGCTCCGATTGTTTTCAAGTCCCCTTCCTTGACTGCAGAGGTAACTTTTTCAAGAAGCTTGGCATATTTGAAAGAACATTCTGGAGTGTAACATTTCTCCTTTTTGTTATAGGTTAAAGTATCCACGGTATGCCCTTCATCAATGCCCACAATGACAAACCTAGGAAGGTGAGCAAGAGACTCTTTAAGCTCTACCTCCTTGTAATAGAAGGTGGAGCTTCCTGGGTACATGATTCCGTCTGTCGGCTCTATCTCTTTAATTAAGGAGGCAATCAAGTCAGAGTCTAGAGCTTCGATGAAAAAGGTTTCTTTGAGGGCATAGGCAGTCGCAACAAGGTCAGCAGAAGAGCTTGCAAGTCCTTTCCCTTCGGGAATATCGGAGTCAATTGTCAAAACCCCCCCTATCGAGATCTCAAAGCGCTCAAGAATCTTTTCAGCCATCACCGCTGACTTCTTTTTTTCTTTTGGAGAAACGGTCACATGACTCATCTCCAGTCTAGGTTCAAAGTGGGCTCGCGAATAGAGGGAGATAGGGAGGGTGACCATAAAATTTCTTCCATTGGGAAGAATTCCTTGAAGGAGTTCTCCAAAGGTTCCATGGGAAGACCCTCTTCCCTGTTGATAGTGAGTTTTGAGTGATTGAATCAGCATAGCGTCATATCTCTTGTGGATAGGTAAGATTGAATAAGGGTTTCTTCTTTTAGAATGGAATGATGTGAGGCTTCTCGACAAGGGACAACAAGGAGCTGGTCTAGCTCCTCAACAACCCGGTCGATATGATTGTAAGGGAGCGAGGTGATGTGCTCAAAAAGCGCTTCATAACCAGGAGCATGGAATGTCTCATCTTTAAGATAGGCTTTAAAGAGGACAATTTTTGCATGCATAAGCTTTCCCGATAGGGGATGCTTGAGCATCTGGTGTTCAAGAGGGAGATTTTTCAGCACCGCATCGATATAAGAGGGATCATATCCCTGCTTGGAAGCAAATAGGGAGTAGTCATCTTGAATCGCTTTTAAGGGAATCTTTTCCCTGAGCTGGCTGAGTTGGCGGTCTTCAAGCGTCGTATCCAGTAAGCAAATCTGAAGGTTCTTTACCCCTTTACTTTCGAGGATCACCCCCATCTCAAGGGCGATTAAACCTCCCAAAGACCACCCAAGGAGGTGGTATTCCTCTTGAGGTCCTAGCCGGCTGATCTCCTTTAGATAGTGGTCGGCAAGTGCCTCAACTGTCTCAAGTTTTTCTTCCGCATAGAGGTTATAGGAGTCGATCCCATAACAGGTGTATTCCCCCTCTAAGTGGTTTGCTAAAGACGCATAGACCTCACACCCTCCTGCTCCAGGGTGAACCATAAAAAGAGAAGGGCACTCTTTTTTTTCTTTATTAAGGGAAACAAGCAGACCTCTTTCTCCCCTCCTTTCTTCCATTTTATGGGCAAGGGATGCGAGTGTTGGGTGGGCATAAAGGTCAGAAACCTTTAACGAGGTGGCAAACTCTCGATTGAGATGGCCGACTAAACGGATCGCTGAAATGCTACTCCCCCCTAAAGCAAAGAAGTTATCCTCAACTCCAATGTGGTGTTTAGGGAGGTTGAGGAGCTGACCCCAAACCGCTTGGAGTTGATATTCAATGGGTGAAGAGGGAGCTTTGGAAATGGCGTGCTGGTATTGAGGTAAAGGGAGGGCTTTGCGATCAAGCTTTCCACTTGGAGTCAAAGGAAGAGAGGAGATAAAGACCCATACACGGGGCACCATGTATTCGGGAAGGTACTGAAGGAGATAGGCTTGAATCTTTTTCTGATCCACTTTTTCTCCACCCATATAGTAACCAACTAAAACACCTTCTTTTAAAGCCACCACCCCCTGTTGAATAGGAGGATAAGAGGCAAGGTAGCTTTCAATTTCACCGAGCTCGATCCGTTGTCCATTGAGCTTAATTTGGGAGTCACACCGGCCTAGATAATCAAGGTTTCCCTCTTCCGACCACCGGACAAGGTCTCCGGTCCGGTAGAGTCGTTTTCCCTCACGAACGATAAACCTTTTCTCAGTCAAGAGCTTTTGACCAAGATACCCTTTAGCAAGCCCAATCCCTCCGATATAAAGCTCTCCAATCGCACCAACGGGCAGAGGGTTTTGGAGCGGGTCAAGCACCTCAAAAAAGGTGTTCGCAATCGGTTTTCCAATATAGACCTCTTCCCCCTGCTTTGGGCTATAAAAAGAGACATCGATTGAGGCCTCTGTGGGACCATACAAGTTATGGATCTTTCCTTGAGGAAAGAGGGTATAGAAACGGGAAACTTCTTCGGAAGGAAGGGATTCTCCACTGCAAAAGAGATGTTTTAGCCCTAATCGAGCAGTCCCAGTCCTAGTAGAAAGCGCTTCATGAAAGAGGGTGAGCATGGAAGGAACAAAGTGACAAACGGTAATCCCCTCTTTCTCGATAAGATCGATAAGCTTTTCAGGGTCTTTATGGGCTTCAGGTTCCGCAATGACCAGAGTGGCTCCATACCAATGGGGCCAGAAAAATTCCCAGACAGAGACGTCGAAGGTATAGGGGGTCTTCTGCAAAACCTTATCCTCTGGTGAAAGGGGGGTATACCGGTTCATCCACTCAATCCGGTTGATGATCCCTCGGTGCTCAACCATCACCCCTTTTGGGCGTCCTGTTGTTCCCGAAGTATATAGGACATAAGCAAGATCTTGACTCTCCCCCTCTCCCAAATTATCGGAGCTCTGGCTAGCCAACCTTTCCCCCTCTTTATCGATGGCAAAAAGGGGAAGCGAGGAAAGTTTTTTTCGGTATTGACTGTGAATGATCCCCCCTACAGGATGACTTTCTTCGAGCAGAGAGTGGATCCTCTCTTCGGGATATGTCGGGTCGATTGGGAGGTAGGCTCCTCCCGCTTTGAGAATCGCAAGGAGGGCGATGACCATCTCTTCACACCGGTCGAGGCAAAGAGCCACAAGGCTTCCCCTTTCGACTCCCCACTCCTCTTTTAGGAAATGGGCAAGCTGGTTGGCCCTTTTATTGACCGTTTGATAAGAGAGCGTCTCCCCCTTAAACAGGGTAGCAGGGTGGTGGGGAGTCCGAACGGCCTGCTCCTCAAAGAGGGAGTGAATGGTTTTTTGGGAGCTAAACGGGGTTTTGGTCTGGTTCCACTGGTCGATAAGCTCCTTCGACTTTGGAGGAACATAATCAACCATTTTACCACTCGGAAGCTGCTTAGCGAGGTGAACGATCAAGTCGAGAAAATGTTTGATCAAAGTAGAGGAAAAGAGCTCTCCTGCATAGTGGATTTGGAAGGTTAAGCTCTCTTTCCCTTCTGAAACATGGACACCGAGTGGGTAGTCAAGTTTTTCGATTGCCTGTTCTAACTCAAGGGTAGGCCCTATATCTTGGGAGGGTTCGGGATAATTCTCAAAGATGAATAGGTTAAAGAAAAGAGACGTCTGCCCTTCATGAAGGGAGCCAAGATCACTTGTTGCATGGGAGTTTAAACCCTGAATTTTTTGTTGCATCTTTTGTAAATTTGTCGAAAGAGATGCTTCAGGATGGTGGTTAAAAATAAGAGGGAGGGTGTTGATATACAGCCCTACCGACTCTTCAATCCCCTCTATAGGAAGATCCCTTCCTGAAATCACTGTTCCAACGACTGTCTGCTCTCCATTTCCATAGAGGCGGAGGACCTGATGCCATAGATACTGAGCGATTGTACTTAAGGTGACCCCCTCTTTTAGACAGAGGGTACGCAGCTCGTGATAGAGCTTCCCCTCAATAGAGCGCTCCACTTTTGAAGGTTTTTCAATCTTTCGGTAGTTGAAAAGGTTTGTTTTTGAAAGAGAAAGGGGGCTAAGATCAGCTGGATCTTCAATCTGAGCAACCTCCGCTTTCCAGTAAGCAAGGTGGTCTTCTCGATGCTGTTGTAGGTAGGCTTGCCCTTGAAGATAACTCAATTGAGGTTTTAGACTCACCGTTTCTCCCCTCTCAATTTGGTCATAAAGAGCATGAACATAGTTAAAGAGAAGGGGGAGGCTCCAACCATCTAAAATAGCGTGGTGGTTACTAAAGAGAAAGTGGTGGTTTCCCTCTCGATCTTCCGTTAGGTAGAGGCGGAAAAGGGGGCCTTGCGCTAAATCATACCTTTCCTCTCGATCCCTTTGCTGGATAAGGGGGATGTCTTCATGGGTAAGCCGCCAGTCAAGAGGCTGGACTTTATCGATCACTTGAACAAGCTCTTCTTCCCAGTCAAAACGGAGGCGGAGAGAGGGGAACGTTGCATGGGCCATCGCCCAAGCCTCTTTAAGAATAAAGGGATCAATCGGCTTTGTGTAGCGCCCCATCAGCTGAACGATATAAGCATCGTCTTCCTCTCCATGACGAAGAAAATGGGAAATAAACCCTTGCTGCAAGCTACTTGCCCGGTAGACCCCTTCAACCTCGCCCTGCTCTTGAAGTCGGTCAAGGGTATCTCCACTTATGATCTTATCAATATCACTAGGGGTCAGTAGAGGATAGGCCTCTGAGGCTGCTGTTTCAATCACTTCCAGTAAAGAGCTGTGAAAGCGATCACTAAAGCTTTTGATGACCTTCCAAGGGAAGCTCCCTTCGATTGTAAATTTAAGCACCCCATCGACAACCCACCCGTTGATATCAATAGTAGCGGTTGGATGATTCTGAGGAGAAACCCCTTCTCCAAACGTTTCATCGGTTATCTTCCACTCCTCTTCTACCTTTTTTCCTCGGTCAAGCTGTCCAAGGTAGTTAAAACGGATGGGGGATAAAGGGCCCTTGTACCCGATCCCTTTTTGAGGGATGGTTCTGAGCCTTTCTTTGGTCTCTTTAATCGTCTGAGAACAAGAGGGGTGGTCGATAAGGAAAACGGGATAAAGGGTGGTAAACCACCCAAGGGTCCGCGAAAGATCTAGGGTGGGATCTATCTCCTCCCTCCCATGTCCTTCCAAAGTGATCAGGTTTTCCTTTTCTTGGGTCAAAATAGGGAGAGCACGTGCCAAAGCAGCTAGTAGGAGATCATTCATATCTGCATGATAGGCCTCTCGACTTTTTGTCAAAAGCTCACCCGTCTTATCTTCTTTTAAACAAAACTCCTCAGTGACAATTGGACCATTTTGCTTTTTAAAGGGGGGAATAGAGGGGATTTCTCCCCAGTTGGGAGTTGGCAGGTTTTCAACCGCTTCGACCCACTGCCGATAACTGCTCCCCTTCTTCCCTAGAGTTTTTCCCTCATAAAGACTTTGGAGGTCTTCGGTTAAAATTCTCCAACTCACCGCATCGACAATGAGATGATGGAGGGAAAAATGGATCTTTCCTCCATCGGGAGTTTTGAGATAAGTGACCGCTGCTAAGGGCCCACTTTCAAGGTCAAATCCCTTGTGTTGCTTGGTAAAGAAAAGGTCGAGCCCTCCTGTAGGAATCGCATCGACGACATAGAACAAGAGTGCTCTTTCTTTCCCCTTGGAATAGGTCTGCCTTTCCCCTTTAAAGCGGAGGCGAAAGGCATCATGGTGCAAGGCAAGCTGGTCGAGCGCTTTTTCTAAACGGTTGGGATCAAGAGGTGGGGTTTGAATGACAAAGGATTGGTTCCAGTGAGAAGGAACTTCAAAGTTTTGTTCAAAAAACCACTCTTGAATGGGAAGGAGGTTAAATGTTCCGACCAACTCTCCCTCTTCCCGCTTGATTTCTGTAGAAGCCTGACACTCTTCTTGGGCTTTAAGATAGCGAGCAAGGTTTCCAACCGTTCTTTGGGTAAAGATCGCATCCACAGTGATAGGGAGATGGAGGGTTTGCCGGATCTGACTCAAAAGCTGAATGCTGCTAATACTATCCCCCCCAAGGCGGAAAAAGTCATCCTCTATTCCGATCGTTTGAGGATCGATCCCAAGGACCTTTCCAAAAATATTGCACAAGGCTTGTTCTAACTTACTTTGAGGAGGGGTATAGATCGATTCCTTTCTTGGATAGGAAGGGGCAGCTTTTTCTCTTTTTCGTTTCGAGTTTGATATAGGAGTCTGGGTAAGGGCATCGGGATGCGCTCCCATTTCTTGTATGAGCTCTTGAATAAATGTGAGAAAGTTTTGAATCGTTTGTCGATCAAAGAGCTCTTCTGCATATTGGATTTTGAATAGAAGCTTTCCCTCCCCTTCAGAGGCAACAACACCTAAAGGATAGTCAAGTTTTTCGATCGAATCTTCAAAAACCACCGGAAGTCCACCCTCTTTTTGGGGGTGGGGGTAGTTATCGAAGACAAAAAGGGTTGCAAACAGGCGCTCTCCCTCTTTTTGGAGAGAGCTAAGGGAAACTCCTCTTTTTGTTTGCAGATCAACAATCTCTTGTTGAACCTCTCTTAACTTCTCAGAGTAAGAGACCTCGTCTCGATGATCAACAATAAGGGGAAGTGTGTGGATATAGAGGCCAATCGCTGTTTCGATTCCATCGATAGGAAGCTCTCGTCCAGAAATGACTGTTCCCGTCACCGTTTGAGAGGCATTCCCATAGACACTTAAAAGGTGGTGCCAAGCATATTGAGCCACACTGTTTAAGGTTACCCCTTCTTTCTGGCAAACTCCCTTTATTGACTGGTAAATCTCTCCTCCTATCTCAAGGGTCAGAGAGGCAGGCTGTTTGACCTCTCTATAAGTGTAGAGGTTCACTTGTTTCAGGCAGACTCCTGAAAGATCAGGGCGGTCTTGGATCGCTTCAACCTTTTGTTTCCACTCCTCTAAATGGTCCTTTGCATGTTCCTGGAGGTAGTGGCTAGCATCGAGGTAGGTTCGCTCCGTCTCCACATTGACCTCCTCTCCCCGTTCAAGCGCTTGATAGGTCTGGTGAACCCAGTCAAAGAGTAAAGGGAGACTCCAACCATCTAGGATCGCATGGTGGGTACTAAATAAAAGGGAGTAGGACTGGCTTGATTCCCGCATCAGATAGAGTCTAAAAAGGGGAGCTTTGAGGAGGTCATATTTTTTCTCCCGGTCGTCTTTTTGAACCTCTTCGATCCCCTTTTTCCCCTTCTCAAGATCGATAAAGGTCCAGTCAAGTGCCCCTTCTTTTTCAATGATCTGAACAGGGGTTTCTTCCCAATCAAAATGGAGGCGCAAGGGAGCAAACCGCTTCTGGGCGAGGACCCACGCTTTCTTAAAGTGGGAAATATTGAGAGAGAGGGGGTACCTCCCGATTTGTTGGACAATATAAGCATCATCGGTCTCAGAGCTACGGAGAGCTTGATAGATGAACCCTTGTTGCAAACTATTTGCCAGATAGACCTGCTCGATCTCTTTTTGTTTTTGGATGCGGTCCAGAGGTGTTTGAGAAAGGACTCCGTCGATATCGCTGGGGGTTAGCTCCCCCTTCTTTTGAGATGTTGCATGTGTAATCACCTTTAAAAGGGTCTCTTTAAAGGTTTGTGCAACCGTTTTAAGCAGTGCTAGGGCAACAGCTCCTTCAAAGGTAAAGGTTAGCCTATCTTTAATCACCCAACCATTGATATCGATTAACCGGGGATGGAGATTTTCTGGAGCAACCATCATCCCACTTGGTTCATCTGTAATGGCCCATTTTCCTTGAGCGGGATCCTTTTCAAATTGCCCTAAATAATTAAAACCAATCGAAGGTAAGACTCCTTCATACCCAAGGCCATGGTCAGGGATCTTTCTAAGCGCCTCTTTTACCCCCTTGATCGTCTCCCCGGTTCCCTCTTGTGCGGTTAAGGAAAAGGGGTATTGGGTGGTAAACCAACCCACGGTGCGAGAAAGGTCGATCGTAGGATCGATCGCCTCCCTTCCGTGCCCCTCTAATGTAATGGAGTGGTTCTGTTTTCCTGTGATCGATGGAAGGGCTAAAGCTAGCGCTGCTAAAAGCAGATCGTTGATCTCTGTCTGATAGGCCTGGTGGCTCTTTCTTAAAAGGAGCCCCGTCTCCTTAGGGCCAAGCTTTATTTCATAACGGCTGATCTTCTTTTCCTTTGCAAGGGGAATCACCTCCTCCTCAAATGGCGAAGCTTTCCAACCTTTATGCGCTTGAACCCGTTTTCCCCACTGCCGATAACTGCTCCCTTTCCTTTCTAAAGCTCCCCCCTCATAAAGGGTCTGGAAATCTTCGGTTAAAATCCTCCAACTTACCGTATCGATAACCAAGTGATGGCAGGCGATATGGATCCGGCAGCTTCCATCGGAGTATCCGTGGAGATACCCCACGCTGAAAAGGGGCCCTTTTTCAAGATCAAAACCGCTCTGCCACCGTGTTAAAGTCTCTTGGAGATCTTCAACCTTTGTAACATCAAGTGTATGGAATATAAATGGGGTCTTATCAGTGTAAAAGGGTTCCCCATTTTTAAAGCGTAACCGGAGAGCATCGTGATGCTCAAGAAGCTTTTTAGCAGCCTCTTTCACCTTTTTTGGATCGAGAGGAGGAGTCTGGATCAAGAAAGACTGGTTCCAATGCTCGGGAGATGAAAAGGATTGGTCAAAAAACCACTTCTGGATCGGAAGTTGGGAACACGCCCCTTTGAGAATCCCCTCTTCCCTTTGAATCTCAAGTTTTTCTCTTTTTCCCTGCTTTAATAGGGCGGTCAATCGGGCAACTGTCCGCTCTTTAAAAACCTCTTTAACCGAGATATTGAGACCCAGCCGCTTTCTAAGGCGACTCACAAGTTGAATGGTTATAATGCTATCGCCTCCTAAGAGGAAAAAGTCATCATCGATCCCCACCTTTTCTCCTAAAAGGTCTTCCCAAATCGTACACATCTCTTTTTCCATCGGAGTCTGAGGTCGAGCTAACCTCTTTTTTAATCCACGTTCGGGAAGGGGGAGGGAAGAGCGGGCAACCTTTCCAGAGGGATTTAAGGGAAGTTGTTTCAAAAAGAGGTAGTGGTGAGGGACCATATAGCTGGGAAGGATCTTTTGCAAGGAAGCGATGAGATGCTCAGAGGAAAGAGGCCTCTCCGCCACATAGTAGGCAACAAGTTCTTTCTTCTCTAAGCAAGTGACAACCCCCTCTTTCACTTCAGGAATCGAAAGAAGAGCCGCTTCCACCTCTCCACACTCAATCCGATAACCTCGGATTTTAACTTGGAAATCTTTTCTCCCCACAAAGAAGAGGGTTCCCGCTGAGTCGTAATAGACGAGATCTCCTGTCCGGTAAAGCCTCTCCCCTTTTTTAAAGGGAGAGGGGATAAACCGCTTGTCGGTCAACTCAGGTTGGTTGAGATATCCCCTTGCAACTCCTACACCTCCAATGCACAACTCGCCGATAGCTCCAATCGGGAGAGGTTTTAAGTCCCGGTCTAAAACATAAGTGACGCTATTTGCAACCCCCTTCCCAATAGGAGGGTTTCCCCCTTTTACCTCTTGTGTTGTCGCCGTAATGGTTGTTTCTGTTGGTCCATACTCATTCATTATTTCAAAATGGGCGCTATTTTCACCGAGCCTAGCCACCATCTCTGCAGTGAGGACATCCCCTCCAGATATGACCCGTTTTAAGTCGGGGAGGCGCTCCCCTTCAATCTGTGAAAGAAAAGGAGGGGGAACATGGAGGTGGGTAATATGATGTTTGTTCAAAAAAGGGTAGAGCCTTTCCCGGTCGAGTAAGAGATCCCTTTCTGGGATAACCAGTTCGTACCCATTGAAAAGAGCGAGTGTGATTTGCTCTACAGAAGCATCAAATACAGGGTTTGCAAAAAGGAGGATTTTTTCCTCTCCCTCTAAACGGTACCGCTCCGTTAGGTGGTGGGCTAAATTGACAACCCCCCGATGCTCAATCATCACCCCTTTTGGCCTTCCTGTCGACCCAGAGGTGTAGATTACATAGGCAAGGTCTCGACTATTTAAGGGAACCTTCGGGGAGGTTTTTGAGTACCCTTCCAAGTTCCAATCAAAGGTCTCATCGATCAACCGACTCTTACCAATATCATCAAGAATATAATCGATCCGCTCTTTAGGATAGGTAGGGTCAAGGGGGACGTAGATCCCCCCTGCTTTTAAGATCCCCAAAATGGTAAGAATAGCCCAGTCACTTCTTTCTAAAGCAAAGGGAATGAGTTCTCCAGGCTTTACCTTCCATACTTTGATAAGGTAGTGGGCAAGTTGGTTCGATTTTTCATCGAGTTCGCGGTAGGTGAATGTCCGATTCTTATAGGATAAAGCTCTTTTTTCAGGGCTTTTTTCAACCCTTTTTTGAAATGCCTCAGGAATCGTCTGCTCAAGAGGGAGTGTGGTATCGGTGTGACGCCCCAGGTCAAGGACCGTTTCTCTTTCCTTATTATTCAAAAATTCAAACGCTTCACACCCCTCCCCTATTTGGCTAAGAAGGGTCTCGACTAAAGAAAGGAACCGCCTAATCACCTCTTTAGAAAAGAGCTCTCCCCCATATTGGAGCTTGAAAAGGAGGTAGTCGCTCTCTTCATACACCACCACTCCAAGGGGGTAATCAAGCTTTTCAACCGCTTTCTCAAATGTTACCTCGATCTCTCCTTGCTTTTGCTCAGGGTAATTTTCAAAGACAAAGAGGGTCGCGAAAAGGCGTTCCCCTTTCTTGTGAAGGGCACTTAGATCGGTTCCACTCCGTTCATTGATCTCATGAATTTTTCTTTGGATCGTTTGGAGGTGCTCGCTGATATTCATCGAACCAGAGTGATCCACAACCAGGGGGAGGGTGTTGATGTAAAGGCCAACAGACCGCTCGATCCCATGAATCGGAAGTCCCCGCCCTGAGGTGACTGTTCCAACACAGGTTTGATCACTATTTCCATACACACTGAGAACCTTATGCCAAACATATTGGACCGCTCCATTTAGAGTCACCCCCAAGTCTTGACACCGTCGCTTCAAGCGGTCATAACACTTCCCTTTGAAAGTAAGCTGAGCGCTTTGGGGATCGGTCACAACCTGGTGCTCGTCGATTGACTTCCCCTCAAGGGTGAGGTGGTTGAGTTGAGGACGTTCGGTAATCGCTGCGACCTCTTTTTTCCAGTAGTCAAGGGAACCCTCCCTAGGATGCTGCAGGTGCCGCTGCGCATCGGTGTAGCTCCTTTGAACCGTAGGAGCTGGAATTTCGCCCCTTTCGAGCTGCTGATACACCTCATGAACAAATGTGAGTAGGATTCCATTGCTCCAGCCATCCAAAATCGCATGGTGGTTGCTGAGCATTAACCGATCCCCTTTCCCTTCCTCTTTGATCAAGTAGACCCGAAAAAGGGGCCCTTTTTCGAGATCATACCCCTCCTTACGGTCCCTTGCTTCAATTTGGTCATCAAAGGGGATGCACCGAAAGTCAACGGTTCCCTGTTTATCAACCACTTGAAGGAGCTTTTCTCCCCAGTAAAATCTCATCCTAAGGGGAGGAAAGGTCTGTTGAGCGATTTCCCATGCTTGTTTTAGCCGTTTAGGGTCGAGCGATCTTTGATAACTCCATAAAAGTTGGACAATATAGGCATCATCATCCGCTTCCCGTTTAAGTCCATGATAGATAAATCCCTTCTGGAGACTATTAGCCCCATACACCCCCTCAACTTCCCTCTCTTTTTGAAGGGTGTCGAGTAGAGATTGATCGACAATTCCATCGACATCGCTGGGAGTAAGATAAGAGCGTTTAAGGGTTTTTGTGTGGGCGATAATAGAGGAAAGGCTTTCCTTAAAGTGAGAAGCAAAGCAGCTCACCTTTTTTTCAGAAAGATACCCTTCGATCACAAATTTTAACCTTCCTTCCAAAACCCACCCAAGAATATCAACCGTATGGGGAGACTGGTTTCCTTCACCAATGGCCTTCCCACTCTCCTCATCAGTGATCACCCACTTTCCTACCGATTGTCCCCGATCAAACTGTCCCAAATAGTTGAAACTGATGGAAGGGAGCTTGCCTCGGTAGCCCATGCCGCGGTTGGGAACCTGGCGGAGAGCCTCTTTTACCCCCTGAATGGTTATCCCCACCTCTTTCCTATTTCTTAAAGAGACAGGATAAAGGGTTGTAAACCACCCTAACGTTCTTGAAAGGTCAACAGATAGCCCTTCCCCTTCTCGGCCATGCCCTTCCAAAGTGATGAGACTCTCATCCGATCCGGTAAGCATGGGTAGGCTCATCGCTAGTGCTGCTAATAAAAGATCATTGATCTCTGTATGGTAACCCTTCCCACACTCCATCAATAGAGCGGTCGTTTCCCCTTCCGAAAGGTTAAAGGTTTCTGAAAAGAGCGTCTCTGTTTCAGGGGGGAGGGGATCCTCTTTAGGAACCCTTTTCCACTCCCCTTTTAAATCAAGAGCATTCACCGTCTCCACCCACTGCCGGTAACTTGTCCCCTTTTTCCCCAAAGGCTTTCCGTAGTAAAGGATCTCTAGGTCCTCTTTGAGGATCCGCCAACTCACCGTATCGACAATCAGGTGGTGGAAAGCAAAGAAAATCCGGGCACTCCCATCTTTAAAGCCGTGGAGGTAAGCGCAGATCGCTATAGGTCCCTTTTCAAAGTCAAAGCAGCTCTGCCACTTTGTAAGAAGGGAGGAGAGGTCTTTTCCTTTTGAAACATCATAGGTTTTAAAAGGGAGGGTAAAATCATCGCTATAGGTCTGGGTTTTTCCTTGAAAGCGGAGGCGAAAGGCATCATGGTAGTTCACAAGGTCAATAACCGCTTGTTGAAGCCTTTTCACTTCAAGAGGAGGGGTCCGGATCAAAAAGGATTGGTTCCAATGATGAGGGTTTTTAAAGGGGACATTTAAAAACCAGTCTTGGATGGGAAGAAGGTCAAAAGTTCCTTCAAGAATCCCCTGCTCCTCTTTAACAGGAGTACTGACTTTTTTCGGTAAGTTATCGATGAGGTTTTGAATCGTCTTTTGCGTAAAGATTTCCCTGACAGAAACTTCGACACCTAATTTTTGACGGAGGCGGCTCACCAGCTGAATGCTGACGATACTATCTCCACCTAAACGGAAGAAGTCATCTTGAATCCCCACCTTCTCTCCTTCAATTCCGAGGAGTTCGCCCCAAATGATACACACCTCCTTTTCCAGTGGAGTGCGAGGGGGCAGATAATCAAGAGCTCCTTTAAGCTCGGGCTTGGGGAGTTTTTTTCGATCGAGTTTCCCATTGATCGTCAAAGGAAGTTCATAGAGGTGAACCAAAGCTGTGGGAACCATGTAGCTTGGAAGCTTCGATTGCAGATAGGACTCCAGCTCTTGTGCCTCTAGAGGCTCAGGAGACACATAATAGCCAATCAGGTGTTTATGCCCCTCTTCTCCATAAGTCTGAGCAAGGACCACACTTTGAGAGACCTCCTCGTGAGAGGATAGGGCCTCTTCGATCTCTCCAAGCTCGATCCGAAAGCCGCGGATTTTCACCTGAAAATCTTTCCGGCTGATATATTCAATCTGTCCATCTTGAAGGTACCGAACCAGGTCCCCTGTATGGTATAACCTTTCATTATACCCTTTACGGATTGTTCCTTTAGGGAAGGGGTTGGGAACAAACTTTTCAGCGGTCAGATCTTCCCGATTTAGATAGCCCCTTCCCACACCAACTCCCCCAACCATGAGCTCCCCAACAGCCCCCAAAGGGACCGGTTTTAAATCTTCATTGGTGATATAGATCTTTGTATTGCCAAGCGTTCCATGGATTGGCATGATCTTTGGGGTCGACCCCAAAGTTTCCGGGTAAATCTTGAAGTGGGTCACATCATCAGAGCACTCGGTTGGACCATAAGCATTAATGATGGGGATTTCAGGATAGATGTTGAACCACCTTTCACAGATCTCTTCAGGGAGAGGCTCTCCATTGATCATCATCCAACGAAGGGAGCGAAGAGAGTGGGCTTTCCCCTCTTCACTTTCAACAACGGGAAGAATGGCATACATATGGCTGGGAACCGTTTGGAAAATGGTCACTTTTTCCTTTTCCATAAGCTCTAAAAGCCCCTGAGGTTCCCAAGCAGCCATCCCCCTAAAGACCACTGTTGTTCCTCCTACCATGAGGGCAGAGACAAATTGCCAAACAGAAACATCAAAGCTTTGTGTTGCTGTTTCTGCAACGCGATCATCCGAGGTCATCCCCATATCTTTAACCTTGATATAAAGATGGTTGATCATCCCCTTATACTCAACCATCGCCCCTTTAGGGCGTCCTGTGGATCCCGAAGTATAGATCACATAGGCAAGAGAGCTCGGGGAGATCTTGAGGTTAAGGTTATCACTTCTCCACTCTGAAACATCCACCTTATCGATAACAGTGATCTCTTCATCTCTAACCGCTCCTCCTTCGAGCAGAGGAAGGTACTTTTCTTCGATTAAAATCCCTAGGGCTCCACACTCCTCTAAAATCGCTTTGATCCGATCCTTGGGAAGGGCGGGATCGATCGGGAGGTAAGCTCCCCCTGTTTTAAAGATCGCTAGCATGGCAAGGAGAAGGTCGAGGCTTCTGTCGATAATCACAACGATCAACGTATCGGGGGTAATAGAGTACCGCTTCTTTAAAAAGTGTGCCCACTGATTCACCCTCTTATTAAGCTCCTCGTAGGTCAGCCGGGTTTCCTCATCAACGACCGCTACCCGCTCTCCATACCGGCTGACGACCTCTTCAAAAAGTTCTGCCCATGACCGGTCAATAGGATAATCCGTTTCGGTTTGATTCCATGTTTCAACAAGGGTTTGATGCCTCTCTGGAGTCAGATATTCAAGGGTTTGAATCGGACGGTCTAAGTCCTCTACAGAAATCAATTGGTTTAAGATCACCTGATAGGTCTCGATGTACCCCTTGATTGTTTTTTCTCCAAAAAGAGCGGTGGCATAGTTGACACTTCCCTTCAAGAGATGCTGACTATCATCGATTTGAAAGCTAAGATCAAACTTCGCCACTTTAGAGGAGAGACTCGAAGGGGTATAGCTTTTTAAAAAGGCATTATCATGTGAGCCAATCGCAAAGCGATCAACCTCAAACAAGACTTGGTAAATAGGGTGGCGGCTCAGATCTTTTTGGACGTCAAGCCCCTTCACCAATTTTTCAAAGGGGAGGTCTTGATGGTCTTGTGCCTCAGCAAGCTGCTCACCCATCTCTAAGATAAACCGCTTCAAAGAGCTTTTCCGGTCAACCTTTACCCTTAAGGGAAGAGCATTCACAAAAAGCCCCAAAAGCCTTTCCGTTTGAGGGAGGTGACGCCCTGCAAATGTCGTTCCGATGACAAGGTCATCTTGGTGGCAATAAACGCGAAGCATTAAAAAGTAAGCGCTCAAAAGGAGGGTATAGAGGCTCACGCCAAGTTCCTGAGCGAGGAAGCGGACCTTTTCGGAAGTCTCTTGAGAAAGAGCAAAGGGAATTTCCTCTCCTTGATAGGAGACCTCAAGGGGGCGGGGGAAATCGGTTAACAGGTTTAAAGTCTCAAACCCTTCCAGTTTTTCCTTCCAATAGTCAAGGTGAGGGGTTAACCTCTCCCCTTGAAGCTCCTGTTTCTGCCACCGCGCATAATCTCTGTACTGAATCGGGAGCTCAGGGATGACTTCCCCCTTATAAAGAGCCTCAAGCTCTTCCAATAGAAGGGGGATTGACCACCCATCAAAAGCGGTATGGTGAACCAGAATTGAAAGGTACCTCTGTTTATCTAAAGTATAAAGCGCGATTCGGAGTGGGTACTCTGTCTCAAAGTTGAAAAGATAAGAAGCCTCTTTCGACAGCTTTAGATGGAGCTCCTCTTTGCTTTTCACCTCCTCTTCCCTATAAGGAATGGGATAGTTCTTCACCTCCTGGGCACGCTCCCCTGTTTGCTCCTTTACAACCACACTCCTTAAAACCTCATGGCGCAAAAGCACCCCTTCAAAAGCTCTCTTAAGGCGCCCCTTATCGGCATCGGGAATCAGTCTAAAAAACAGAGGAATATTGTAAACAGCGCTTCCTCCTTCAAAGGCGTCGATAAATAGGAGGCTCTGCTGTCCAAATGAAAGAGGGCCCCTTTCAGAAGTCCTTTTTTCTATCAGAACCGGCGCAGAATCCTGGTCGCTTTTTTGATCGAGATACTGGACAAATGTTTCAATCGTATCATTCTGGAGGATCGCCTGCATCTTGACCAAGGTTCCCCACTCATCTCCAATTTTCCGACCGATGCGGATCGCCCCAATACTGTCTCCACCGAGAGAAAAAAACCGCTCATTCCGACCGATCTTCCCGCTATCGATTCCGAGAACCTCCCCCCAGATTTCGGCCAACCTTTTCTCTCTCTCTCCTATCGGGGGGAGATAGTTCTCTTTTGAAGAAAAAACCGGTTCAGGAAGCGACTGGTAGTCCACCTTACCATTTGAAGTCAGTGGAAAAGTCGCCAGTCTCACCCAGGCAGTAGGGATCATAAAGTCAGGAAGGCTAGAGGCGATACCAACCTTTAAGCGCTCTACAAAACGCCCCTCCTCCGCGCGCGACTGGGTCATAGGTTGGTTAGCAAAGTCTCCCCTATCACTCTTCTTGGGAAGGGGATAGTCGATAAAGCTCTCCTCCCCTTCTGGAGAAGGAGCGATTAAATAGTGGAAGGGACTTTCCAGGTCTAAATGGATTTTTGGGAAGAGTCCTTTTTCTTTGCACCATCCCCTTAGCTCCTCAACCGAATATCCCCTCTCATTCTTAGAGGTGACCCGACTGTTTAAATAGCGGAAACACCCCTTAGGGGGACTCATTTTCCCCGATTGCTTTACCCCATTAAGGTGGAGAACTGCATCGTAGCGAAAATCATTCATCTCGTTTGAAAAGGTCCCCCATCGAGGGAGGAGCTCAACCTTAGAGATCTGAGGATACTTCTTTTGCAGCCACACAAAGTATTCAGGGGAGATCAAAAGCTCCTTTTCCAAGCTAGCTAACCTTTTAATCTCTTCTTCAGAAACCACACCACCACGAAAACATTGAAGAGAGTGATGAAAATGCTCGAGAAGGCGGTAGTCCCGAATGTCTCCAAGAAAGAGGGTAGCCTCCCCATCTAGATAATCCACCAGACGGCTGAAGACAGATTCAAAATAGTCGAGATGGGGAAAATATTGAATGACAGAATTTAAAATGACCGTATCGGGCTTCTTAGAGAGGCGATCCAAAGGGACATTAAGCGCATCTGAGCAAAAGATTTCGACCTTATCTTCCACCCCTTTTTCTTGAGCAAGCCTCTCCGTAGATTCAAGAGCTTTTCTAGAGATATCTGAGCTATAATACCTGTCACAGGCATCGATACACCTAAAAAGGAGCAACCCATTTCCTCCCCCTAACTCGAGAACCACTTTAGGATTCAGTTCCTTGATCCTGATAGCCGTTTGAGAAACCCACTCCTCCATTTCCTCCCGAGGGATTGCCTTGCCTGTATAGGAGCTCTTCCAAAGATCAAAGGCCTCTCCCTCCATCTCCTTATACTCCTGATCAAAGACCTCAGTCCAATTCTCTAGAGTCGCCTCCTCCTTTCCCTTAAAGCGAGTATAGTAAGCAGCCAAATAGGGTTGCCCCCTATTTTCCTTCGGAACCACAACCGCTCGCTCGATCCCCTCCTGTTCAACAAGTGCAGCCTCAACCTCTCCACACTCAATCCGAAACCCTCGAATCTTCACCTGAAAGTCAACCCGCCCGATATACTCAAGCTCCCCATCCGGTAACCGTTTCACGCGGTCTCCAGTCCTATACATCCGCCCCAAACGTGGATGATTGATGAACCTTTCAGCCGTTAGCTCTTTCTGATTGAGGTAGCCTCGAGCCAGCCCCATACCTGTGATATAGAGCTCTCCCTCCCCCACCTCCTCAAGCCCATCATCGAGAACGTAGACCCCCTCTCCTTGGAAAGCCTTTCCAATCAAATTACGGCGCTCAGGATTGACCCCAGCATCGGAGTAGAGCTTTGATGTCGACCAAATCGTTGTTTCAGTAGGCCCGTAGACATTGACTAGCCTGATCCCCTTCTCAAGGATCTTCTCCAAAAGGTCTTTCTTTAAACTCTCCCCACCAACCAAAAGGAGGGTATTTTCCATGTTTGTCAGGTTGTCGATCTGCAAATAGCATAAGCTAGGGGTCATCTGAATAAAGTCCCACTCGCTTCCATCGATTGCCCTCACCGAGCTATCCCCAATCTCTACCCTTCCGCCACTTAGGAGGGGAAGGCCATACTCCAAACCAAAAATATCAAACGTGTCATTAGTGAGACTATAGGTTGAAAGAGGACCCTTACCTGAAAAATAGAGATCTTGAACCGCCCGGATCGTTGCAACATACGCATCATGCTCGATCATGACTCCCTTCGGCTTTCCCGTTGTGCCCGAGGTGTAGATGACATAAGCAAGATCCGTCCCTCTTACTTCCCCGTGAGGATTATCCACCTTTTCGTTTAAAAGAGCCCTTTGCATCTCCGGACAATCGACAGAAATCACCTTCCCTTTGAACCGCCCTTGATGTCTCTGGTTGGTAATGACAACAGATGCCCCCGTATCCTCCAGAATGTAGTCAATCCGCCCCTTAGGATAGCTTGGGGAAACAGGAACATAAGCCCCTCCAGCCTTTAAAATCGCGAGTAAACCAATAACGGTTTCCTCGCTCCGATCAAGACAGAGGAGGACAAGTCCCCCTTGCTCAAACTCGGGTAAACGGCGCATATAATGAGCAAGGCGATTCGCTGCTTCATTGAGTTCTCGGTAGCTTAATAAGGCGCTTCCACAAGAAAGGGCGGGGCTGTCTGGGCCAGCCTTAACTTGCGTTTCAAAAAGGTGGTGGATCGTCGGCATAACTCTAATATTTATTTCAGTTCTAAAAACATAATTTTTTTTAACAGAAAAATCAAGCTTTTTATGAGCAGAGGCTTTCCCGCTGTAACAATTTTAAGTAAGCTGGGTCGAAAAAATCCAGCCGGCCAGCCGCCGATTTGGCTCGACTAGAAGATGAAAGTTTATAAATTTCTCCCAATTCGGGGTTTAAAATAATTTATAGTGTTTTTTCTGCGCTTTCGGGGCAGGGGGGAGCTCTGTTCTTGATGACTTCTCCCCCTTGACTTTGACTAAGCTGCCCTTACAAGGCTTCGCATCAAATCCCATGTTCCGCAGGTTATGCTGCATCCTCATATATTTTTTGGTATACCGGTCCCATTAAGCTGAGTATGGTTATCCTCACTGCATTGAGGTTTAGTACCATTTCGGCAACCCCTTGATCGGTTGTTTTATAGAGAATATGAACTCCCTCAAAGAGTTGATAAATCCACCTCATCGTGGGTTTCTTTGTTGGCTGGCCTCTCTGG